>JBHLOP010000028.1:0-13946 GCA_048940375.1 Promethearchaeota archaeon
GAGAATAAAACTGCTGATGTCCATAAGGCTAAGAATGAGAAAGATAAGGCAAACAAAGAAAAGAAGGCAGCAGAAGCTAAAGAAAAACTAGCGAAGAAAGAAAAAGAAGCGGCACAAATAAAAGAACGATTTGAAAAAAGAAAGTTAGAAGTTACGGATCTTGAGAAAAAAATCAATGAATTGGAGCGTAAGATTATAGAGATAAAAGGGCAATAATCAATACTAATCTTTTCTTGGCCATTTTTCTTCCTTTTTCAAAGGATTATCTAACGTGAAATTAGTTATCTCTTATTTCTTTCATATCTTTCCTTTATTTACAGGAAACTACCTCACGCTAAAACTGTGAGGTTTTTAACTGTACTTAGTCTCAGTACTCTAACTACACCTGCTAGAGTTTTAACCTCATCACACGCTAAATCATGGGCGTGTTATTATTTAAAAATAGAGAGACCATAGTATAAGTAAATAACTCCCTCAATTCCTCCCCGCTCTAAAGGAATGAGGCTTCCCTGAGGGGTGAGCCGTGAAAAAATGTCTTTAGATGAGTTTTTATCACCAAAAAAAAAGAAGGATTCTAAAGAACCTCCGCTAAAAGAGGAATCCCTCGAATCCACTCCGGATTCAACTACTAAAAATGATATAATCAATACCAGTTCATCTGAAGGTCTTTGGTCCATCTTAGTAGAGACAGTTAAAAGCGACGTTGTTTTGTTTCCTAATTTGAAGGGTTATGTTCAAGCTCAAATCTTGCCACGTGAACCCGATATTTCTCCTAAGGAATTAGCATCACTATTGAATATTTCAATTGGCACAGCAATGGTTTTGCTTTCTGAACTAAAGTCTAATTCTACATCTAATAATCAATGATAATTTAACAAATTTTAATTTTATTTTTTTGGATGCCTGAAACACTATTAAGAAATTAATCCCTCAGGATAGCAGAAAATTCAATTTATGTGCTTGTTTTTACATGTTTTATAAATTTCAACTTTAGTGGTGCTTAAATTAATTATAAGGCAAGAATATTGTGATACTGATGGACACTCAGAGGAAAGTCAAGGAAAGAAATGTGGATATACAAACAAAAATCACACTTCTTGAAGCGTGGATAAAGGCAGAAGAACAAATTATTGAGAGTTTAATAGATATAATTCATTTTATACTCGGAGAACTCGATGGTATTTATAGCCAGAACGAAAATCTTTTACCTTTTAATGTAAACGATCGAGAACTTCTTTTTGAGCTCATAGGCAAATATATGAGTATGTGTGCTAATATGTCAGAAAAATTGACGGCAATTCAAATCGGAAATACTATTTTGGATACCTAATTTAATTGTACGTACTATTCACTCTTCTTTTAATCGACTTACTAAGATTTACCTCAGTTTTCAAAATTAAATAATAGAACATGGAATAACTGTCTACTCAAAGGTTGCTGGATGGTAGATGTGAATGAAAATAGGTATAATTGGTGGCACAGGAAGTCACGGAGGTGGCTTGGCCCTTAGATGGGCCTTAACTGGAGAAAATGTCGTAATTGGTTCGAGATCACTTGAAAAAGCTAAAAAAACAGTTGAAAAATATCAAAAAACTGTAAAGGTCTTTGGGAAACATATAAAGCTAGAGGGGCGCACGAATACAGATGCTGTTAATGATAGAGATGTTGTAGTTCTTGCGGTACCTTATACAAGTCAGATTCAAATACTCGAAGAAATTCGACCTTTTATGAACCCAGAAACAATCCTCATAGATGTTTCTGTTCCTTTAGAGTGGAGAAATGGGCGTCCAAAGCCTATAGAAATTCCTGAAGGATCGTGTGCAGAACGCGCTGCAAATATTTTAAAGAACAGCAATATTAGGGTTATAGGTGCATTTAAAACAATTGGCGCTTACAGCCTCCGGGATTTACTTGCTGACTTGGATGGAGACATTTTTGTTTGCGGTGAAGATGAAGAGGCAAAAGAAATAGTATCACAATTAGTTGCTAAGATCAAAAACTTAAGAGCGCTGGATGCGGGTCCTCTAAGTAGTTCGCGAGCATCCGAAATGATAGTTCCGGTTCTTATCCATTTGAATAAAAAATATAAATCGAAACACGCCTATATGAAAGTCCTTAATATTTAGAGGGATCTCTTGAGACTATAGAAACAGTTTTAGCTTACTTAATTGAGTTGCGCTGTATGAAGTGCTCCTGACTAGCGCATGAAATCTTCGTTAGAGACCAAGATCAACGTGAGATAGTGCTGTATATATCTGTTACACGGTTTTGAAACAACAACTCAGGTGGTTTCTCGAAGCGAATTTACGATTTCTGCTATCTCATTTGCTTCTTCTATTGATGTTATACCCACTGCAATGGCATCTACACCTTTTTGTTGAAAAAGGAAATCAAATGCTTCTTGAGGTGCAATTTCGCCTGCGGCCAGTGGTTTCATCGCGATGATTTTTGTATTTGAGCCATTTTCGTTTATAATCCTTAATAAATCTTCTAGATCATTTACGAATTTTCCTATTGCGTTTAAAGGCGTCATAAGATATTCAAGTTCCAAATCACTCTTAAGCAATCTTGGCAGCGTTTCATTTGGGCTATGTGTTGCTGCGCCGGGAATTGCAAAATTCCGTACTTGTTTAGCAAAATTTGCCAATGCATCAAAATCATTTGACATAACCGCTTTGTCAGTAATTGCTCCATGGGCGAGTACAACTTCTGCTTTCATATCTGCTAGATTCCACAAACTTTCTTGAATTTCTCGTGGAGGTACTGACGCAATTATAGGAATATGTTGCCCTGTTTTCTGTCTTGCAACATAGAGGGCGTCTAATATTCTAGGATAAGCAACCGCTTGGATACCATCAAATCCTAACTCTATGGCTACCATGAACAGTCGTACCATGTTTTCAGGCTTATTCCAAAACGTTTCATAATAGATTCTTGAACGGTTTCCGAACTGCCCTGCCCCCATAAAAGGGCTTGTACCCATATAGATCTCTATTTTTTTCAATAGATCTCCATCCTTGATGAAAATTAAATTGTAGAATGATCTTTCAGATTCCAGTTCATAGAGCGTTATAATATCCTATTCTTTGTTTCTATTGTTCATTTCAATTTCATTTCATTTCCTAGAAATATGGGGTTTATTAATGAATCGTATTATAAAGTAGGGAGAAGTCGATCACATGATACAGACCGTCAAATTCAGGATCTATCCCGATGAGGCACAAGAAGGCAAACTCCATGAAATTTTTACTATCTACAACCAGGTGAAACGAATCGGCTATAACCTGTTGTTTCATGGCGAGGATTATATGGCAGCACGCTTCGGTGAGGGCAAAACCCTCCAACAGTGTTTGATGGGTCTATGTCATAACAACCCCTATATCAACACCATCCTGATTGATAGCAGGATGAAACTGGAGCAACAAAAGACCTGGCTGGAAAAACGACGGAAATACATGACCAAACAACTAACAGTCATTAACAAGAAAATCAACAAAATAAAGGAGCAGGATATGCAAGACCGACGATTGAAGGGCTTATACGCCCGCAGATCATCCATAATGGCACGGTTAAACAATTTACACCTCGAACCTGTGATATTCGGCACCAAGAAATTATTCAGGCAGAGAATACGCGGTAACATAAGTAGGAAAGAGTTCAGGATACGACGGGACTCATCCTTCAGTTGCATCGGAAAGAAACAACACGGAGTGAAAAATCTGAACCTTAAAGTATTGCCAGATAAAACGGTCAAGATACACACTTTTTCCAAGCAAAAGGGTTGCAAATGGTTGATCATCCCAATATCCGTAAATTCTGTGCAGGAAACGTGGTTTCAGGAGATTCTTAAGGCTGACAAATACACGGTCATCGTGAAAAGGAAACTCTTCAAGGAAAAGGTACGCTATTTTGTCCATGTGTCTTATGAGATTCCAGAGCCAGCGCCACGTTATGGCTACCAATATGGCGCCATCGGCTTAGATTTCAACTATAATTTTGCGGCGTTAACCAATGTGGATAAAAACGGTAAGTTACTCTCGTATCATAGTATCTCATTTGAAAACCTTCACAGCTATCGAACCGACAAGCATAACGATTACATCTCCTATAAGATGAATAAAATCGTCAATTATTGCATCAATAAAGGTAAAGGCATCGTGGTCGAGGACTTACAATTCGACCAAGAGTTTTCCTATAATACAAAACGCAATCGAAAATTAAGCAAGTTGAAGACCACCGCCCTGCAATTGTTAGAGAGAAAGAATAAAAAGCGCGGTGTGTCCTTCCGAAAGGTATTTCCCGGATATACTTCCCTCATCGGGAAATACAAGTATTCAGGATTACATAATTTGTCAACCCATCATCTCGCAAGTTATGTAATAGCTCGAAGAGGCTTGGGTTTCAAGGAAGCAATTCCAGCTGTCTACGATTGGGTGCTCTCACAAGTCGAGGAGTTCATAGAACCTCGTTTGAAAAAGGGCAGTCCTTACCGTAGCTGGTCGATGGTCCATGACCTCTTTAAGCACAGCGGGATAACCTCCTTCAAGACTGTTAAAATACTGAAAAAAACGGTAGTAATGAAGCATGTGTTGGACTCGGTGACGAGCGCACAGCCCGATAACCTTAAGGCTGGTCTTTCCACAAACGGAAAGATTGAGGATTATCATAAAACGTGGAATTTCGTTACTAATTTCACGATTTTATAAATAATTGTAAGGTTCAAAGGAAGAATTAACTACAAAACATGATGCTTTTTTGCTATCTCTTGTAATGCAAGTTCAGCTTCTTGACGAACATCTGGACTTTTATCTTTTTTTAATGCATTAACTAATGGTTTTATCGCACGTGAATCACCGATCTCTCCAAGTGCCCAAGCAGCCCAGTCCCTAATATTTGACTCTTTTTCTTTTTCTTCATCTAAGAGTGAAATTAGTGGAATTACAGCGGCTTTAGCATCTTTTATTGCTCCTATTGCTCTGACTGCAGCCCAACGAACACCAGGATTCTTTGCATTCAGATTATTGCATAAAGATTGGACTGCTCTTACTGCCTTCATTTTTCCGAGAGCTAATGAAGCTTCAATTCGCACTTGTGGATCTCTATCTTTCAAAAGTGAAATTAAAAAAGGAATTGTTGTTTTTTCGCCAATTTTTCCTAAAGATACAACGCAGGTTTCTCTAACGTATGAATTTTTTTCCTCTTTTAAGGTTTGAATTAAGGAAGAAACCACTCTTTCATCTTGTAATTCTCCTAATATTTCCGAGATCTTACGTCTCACATACCACTTCTCATGTTGAAGTGCATCAATCAATTGATCAATTGCATTCTTCCCTATTGAAATCAACTCATTAATGATCTCTGAGTCTTGTTCAGTGCATAATCCATCAATTAATTCCCTTATTCTGTTACTGGACATTTCTTTTCACTATGCTTAACATTTGTACTGTTTTATGTAGTTGACATATTTTGAAGGACTAATTAATGAACTAAAAACTTACAATCCTTTTTATCAACTTTATTACAATAAAGCACAAAAAATGTAAAATAATGCTGAGGTTTTCATAAAATTTGTTTTCCTTGCTTGCCACCTGATATTGGATAATGTGCCTTCATTAGAAGAGTTATGAAAAAAAGTCCCCCACCCTCAAAGAAAACTTTTTAAATAAATCAAAAAATAGGAACAGGTACTAAATGTGTATAATGCTTAGTTAAGAAAGAATCGATACGTTCTTCTTTAATGATACGTTCTTCTTCCTTAATATTTGTTGGAAGGAAAGAATTATGCCAAATTACAAATATTCAATTTACGGTCTGGATCCGGATAGAACCGCGAAAGCAAGCGGCAGAGACTTAAGAATTTCACCGAAGCATGCAAGAGAGATTTGTAATGCTTTAAAAGATATGGATCTCGACAAAGCTAAGGAATTCCTTGAAGATGTAATTGATATGAAGAAAATGGTGCCATTGAAGCGCCACAAAAGAAAAAAACCGCATCATAAAGGTCTCAATAAATGGTATGCGGGCGCGTATCCAGTAAAAGCAGCCAATGCTATTTTGGCCATCCTTGATAATGTAGAAGCAAATGCGGAGTATAAAGGGCTTGATATTGACAGATGTAAGCTTATTCATATTATGGCGCATCGGGCAATAAAGATTAAGAACTATATTTCTCGCGCCTTTGGTCGATCGTCGCCATATTTCAATACGTTAACACATATTGAGGTTGTAGTTGAAGAACAGTAAATGTGATTAGACTGTAAAAATCCTAAAGATAAACCTGGAGGGAAAAAAATCCCAACGAAGAACCATTTCATCGAAAAAGGCATATTACAAAATGATATTGACGAATATTTCAGATACAAACTCGCACGTGCGGGTTATAGTAACTTGGAGATATTTAAAACACCACTTGGCACTCGTGTTGTTATTAATGCTGAACGTCCTGGTATGATAATTGGTCGCAGAGGTCGAAGCGTTAAAGAACTTACGAATAATCTTGAACAACAATTTAATCTGGAAAACCCTCAGATTGAGGTAAATCAAATTCCTGTGCCTGAGTTAGATGCAAAAGTTATGGTACAGAGAATTGCTAGCGGGTTAGCTAGAGGTATACATTTTAGACGCGCAGGATATAGTGTCTTAAGACTAGTAATGAAAGCAGGAGCCAGAGGCGTAGAAATTACAATCAAAGGAAAGATTACAAGCCAACGTGCTCGAACAGAAAAATTTAGAGAAGGGTTTGTTGCAAAATGCGGCGAGCCTGCTTTACTGTATGTTGATCAAGCAACAACTCATGTGCCACGAAAAAGTGGTGTCCTTGGTGTCACTGTAAAGATTATGCTTCCTGAAGGATCACTTCCTGACGAAGTAGAATTTATTCCTAGTTCGAAGTCTGAAGAAAAAGAAATTGATGAAGAGGATATTGAAGAAATCGCTGAAAGCCCGATTGATGAGTTAATCGAAGAAGAACCCGAGAATGAGGAACCTGTAAGTGATGAAGAGGTGTCCGAATAATGGCGATATTACGTTCCAAAGAAATTAGAACAATGGAACCTTCTGCTAGACTAAAAAAACTAATGGAACTTAGAGCTGAATACATGGAAAATAAAGCAAAAATAGCGACTGGAGGGGCCTTAGAGAGCCCTGGACGAGTAAAAGCACTCAGAAGAACTATTGCAAGACTTGTTACGATTATTCGTGAAGAAGAAGCGAAATCAAAATGACTTTAAATCTTAATTCAAAGCAGCTACTAAGTCTTGAATTCATTGGTTTGAGAATAAAGGTTGTGAAGTCCACTCATAGTGGACTATGTGGCATATTCGGTACGATTGTTGATGAAACTAAGAATACAATAGTAATTTACCATGAAGGAAAACCAAAAATCGTTCCAAAAAAGTATTCTACATTTCATTGCATTTTACCTGATGGAAAAATCATTGAAATCGAGGGAAAACTGTTAGTTGGACGTCCTGAAGATCGTATAAAGAAAAAACGGTGAGATTGAATGATAAGAAACATTGGGCTAGATTTAGAGCCCCCAAAGAGTATATGTGAGGATCATCATTGTCCATTTCATGGGATCAATCCAGTGCGTATCCGAGGAAGGATATTTACAGGTGTTATTGAAAATGATAAAATGGATAATACTGTCATTGTTCGACAAGATTATCTGAAATATAGTCGCAAGTACAATCGATATGAGCGTGCGACTTCGCATATTCCTGCACATAATCCACCTTGTATAGATGCAAAAAAAGGTGACAAAGTACGTATAGCTGAATGCCGACCAATCAGCAAAACAGTGTCTTTTGTCGTTGTTGAAAAATTATAGAATTTGGAGGAAAGATCCAATGTCAAAAAGAGGAAGAGCATCTGGTAGCGCCTATAATGTACGTGTGACAAAAGGTTTGCCTATAGGTGCTGTCTTAAAGTGTGCAGATAATTCTGGCGCAAAAGTTCTGAAAATTATTGCAGTTCTTAAGTATGGAGGACGGCTACGTCGTATCGCGTCAGCCGCTGTTGGGGATATGGTAGTTGTCTCAGTAAAAAAAGGAACACCACAGATGCGCAGACAGGTTATTAACGCTGTTATAGTACGACAAAAAAAGCCTTATAGACGATTTGATGGCACCTGGATTTACTTCGAAGAAAATGCTGCTGTTGTTACAACACCTACAGGCGAACCCCGTGGAAGTGATATAAGAGGCCCTGTTGCGAAAGAAGCTGCTGAACGGTGGCCACGAATCGCTAGCACTGCGAGGATGATTATTTAGGAGGACTTCTTAATGCGAGTAAAATCAAAACAACCAAGAAAGCAACGTAAAGCATTATATTCCGCACCTTTACACCAAAGACAAAAACTTATGTCAGTCCATCTCTCGCCAGAACTAAGAGAGGAATTGGGTGTACGCTCGCTTCCTGTGAGAAAAGGCGATTTGGTAGTCATTAAGCGTGGCGCTCTTAGAGATGTTGAGGGAAAAATCACTGAAACAAATCTAAAGAAGCTGCAAGTCTTTGTTGATGGTGCGACGAGGGACAAAGCTGATGGTACTACAATCAATATACCTTTTCACCCCTCAAATTTGATGATTATTAAATTAGATTTAAAAGACAAGCGACGAAAAGCAATTCTCGAAAGAAAGGCAATTGGAAAGGAAGAACTGTTTGAAGAATAGAGGTGAACATTAAAATGGCGAGAATGGGAAGTAAAAAACACTTAAAGAGGCTAGCTTCGCCGCGTTTATGGCAGATCCATAGAAAAGAGGCAAAGTGGGCACCAAGAACAAGACCAGGCCCACATCCACTAAACAGATCAATACCACTTCAAATTATTATCCGTGATATGTTAAGCTACGCAAAGACGTATCGAGAGACGAAAAGGATACTATCAGAAGGCAATGTTCTCATTGATGGAGTAGTGCGTATAGACGAACGCTTTCCTGTCGGACTAATGGATGTTATTGAGATTAGGAAGATAGACAAATTCTATAGAGTTCTTCCACATCCCACAAAGGAACTTATCCTTCACGAAATAGGAGAAGAAGGAGCCACCTTTAAATTATGTCAATTAATAAACAAGGTCACCATTAAAAAAGGTAATATTCAATTGAATTTTCACGATGGGAGAAATATTCTGGTGAAAGTTCAAGATCCTACCAATCCTGTAGAAGATACGTACAAATCAAGAGACGTATTACAACTCGTTCTCCCAAATCAAGAAATCATCAATCATTTTAAATTTGAAGAAGATGTCCTGGCAATTATTATAGGTGGAAAAAACGCGGGGTTAGTAGGACGTATTAATGAAATTGAAAAAAGAATTGGTCATCATGCAAGCGTCGTAACGCTTGAAAATGCTCAGGGAGAATTAATTAAAACTGCTCTCGAATATACTTTCCCTATCGGGACAGATGAATCAATAATTTCCTTGCCATAGTGTAATATAATCTAAAATCCTAATGTGAACGCGTATGTCAAGTATTGCAGCTGAAGAAAAAGAGAGATTACTTAACGATTGGAAAGAATATCCTATGCGTAGACCAAAAATTGCAAAAGTCGTTGTTAATATGGGTGTAGGAAGATCTGGAGAGTTATTGGAACGTGCTAGAAACGTTCTTGAAAGTTTGACAGATCAAACTCCAATAAATCTTATTGCAAAACAGACTATTCGTGATTTTGGAATTCGAAAAAATGAACCAATAGCGTGTAAAGTGACCTTAAGAGGAGAAAAGGCAAGATCATTCCTAGAAAAAGCAATTGTTGCTGTTGATAATCAATTACTGCTCAATTCCTTTGACAAATTTGGCAATTTCTCTTTTGGAATTAAGGAGCATATTGATATTCCAGGAACACAGTATGATCCTGATTTAGGAATTTTTGGGATGGATGTATGCGTATCTTTCGAACGACCAGGCTATAGGATTGCTCGACGTCGTCGACAGTGTTATTCTGTTCCTATGAGGCATAGGCTTACAAAGGAAGAAGTAAGACTTTTCATGGAAGAAGAGTTTGGTGTTGAGATAGTTAAAGAACGTAGACTGAAATTCTTTTAATGTGAATATTAGAGGTGAAATGTTTGCCTGAACGTGCAAAATTTGGAAAGGGAAGCCGAAGTTGTAGACGGTGTGGCACTCATAGAGGTTTAATCAGATCTCATGGAATAAATATTTGTCGTCGTTGTTTCCGGGAAGTAGCAGATAAACTTGGGTTCAAGAAATTTGGATAAGGGAGATAAAAATGACTCTTATGGATACTTTAGCAAATGCAATGTCCAATGTTTATAATCATGAACTTGTTGGAAAGAAAGAAGTAATAGTTAAACCAGCGTCTAGAGTAATTGCAGCCACCTTACGCGTACTTCAAAAAGCGGGCTATGTTGGTGAATTTGAGTTTATCGACGATGGACGCGCAGGGATATTTCGAGTGCAATTATTAGGACGAATTAATAAATGTGGTGTTGTAAAGCCACGTTATCCTGTTAAGTTTAGAGATTTTGAAAGATGGGAAAAAAGATATCTTCCAGCTAGAGGCTTTGGCCTGCTCGTAGTGTCTACACCCGAAGGTGTTATGTCTCATACAGATGCAAAACTCCAAAAAACAGGTGGACGGCTGTTAGCTTACGTATATTAGATATTACATGAAGGATATTGAGTCAAAGCTTTTTAGGTGAATTACTATGGTGAAACAAGCTCTCGTTGAAGAAATGATCGAGATTCCAAAGGACGTAAGTGTGGATTTAACTGAATCTACAATAATAGTCAAAGGCCCAAAGGGAGAACTGAAAAGAGATTTTAGTCATGCTCATGTTTCAATTATAAAAGAAAATAATGTGATTAAGACTCAAAACTACTTTCCTAGAAAAAAAGAACGGGCACTTGTAGGTACTATAGCTTCCCATATACGAAACATGCTCAAAGGTGTGACAGATGGGTTTATTTACAAAATGAAAATTGTATATTCACATTTCCCAATTTCAGTAGAAGTTAAGGGTCAAGAAGTTCTTATCAAGAATTTTACCGGTGAACGTTCCCATAGAAGAGCCCGTATTGTTGGAAATACTTCTGTACGCATGGAAGGCAAAGATACATTGCTCCTTGAGGGTATTAATATAGAAGAAGTTGCTCAAACCGCTGCAAATATACAACAATCGACGAAAATTAGAAAAAAAGACATTCGTGTGTTTATGGATGGCATTTACGTCTCTGAGAAAATCAAGTGAGATTGATTGACTTCTTCAAAAAACTCAAAGCCCTTTTATTAATTTTTAGTAAAGAATAAGATATCTTATTTTATAAGTGGCTGGTTATTTGAGACGATCTCAAATTCCTATTTTAAAAGGTAAGCTATTACTTATTTGAGAGGTACAAACTGAGAACTCTTAGTCGCTCCAACACCAGGATTGCCATGATTTACCCTTTTACATGTTGGGGCGAGTTCACCCAAATACTTACCAATCATTTCTGGTCTTATTGTGACCTCTATGAAAGTTATTCCATTGTATATGCCGATTGTGAAACCGACGAGTTCAGGTAAAACAACCATGTCTCTGTTGTGTGTTCGAATAATGACCTTTTTTCCTTTTTTGACCGCGCGTCTTGCTTTCCGAATATTTTCCAATAACTTTTTTTGTCGTGGTGGTAGGCCGCGTAATAAAGATCTCCGCTGTCGTGCTGGTAGTAGTTTAATGATGTCATCCATAGACATTTTTTGTAACTCATCAAGAGTATGGCCGCGATATGTGAAAACCTTCTTTGACATCAGTAATCACCTTTTTCTTGTCCTAAAAAGGATATCATACTCCTTTTAAGAATCTTTTGATGAAGTAGTAGATCTATCTTGTCCCCTACATCCAAGATGGAATAGTTTAAAATGAGTTGGAAATCTCTTTGAAAACCATCAAGCAATTTAAGGGTTCAATGATAGCTTTTATAATATAGGTTTACGAGTCTAAACTGAAATATTAATAATGAATCTACGAGACTTTTTGTAAACTACCTCATGCTAAAGCAGTGAGGCTTGTAGCCGTACTTGATCTCAGTCCTCTACTTCAATGAGATAGAGTTTCAATCTCATCACACGCTACATCATGGGGGCGTTTACCAGACCCCAGCCCAGTAATCCTCATCTAGAGTCGGGTTCTACCAGTTGACTGCAGATCATCCTTGAGGTCATTAACCGTTTCCACTTCTACGAGAGGTGTGCCTTGAGATCAGGTACCTCTATCCCGGAACATATATTTAAAAGAGGAGAGACCCTAGTACAAGTGAAACACACCCTCAATTCCTCCCCACCCTAAAGGGCAGGGGCTTCCTTGAGAGGGATCAGTGATAAAAATGGTAAGAACACAGAAACAACTCTTCGGTACAAACGGTATACGTGGTGTAGCAAATGAAAGAATTACTGCTGAATTCTGTATCAATATAGGTAGTGCGATTGCTACACATTTCGAGAAAGGAACAATAATTGTAGGATGCGATGGACGTACAAGCAATCAAATGTTAAAATCTGCTATGATTTCTGGAATAACTGCTTCAGGTCTTGACGTTATCGACATTGGCTTATGTCCAACACCTACACTCCAATATGTGATCCCTTATTACGGCGCAAGAGGAGGAGTAATGATTACAGCGTCGCATAATCCACCTCAATATAATGGAATCAAAGTTATGGCTGATGATGGGATCGAAATTCCGAGTGACGAGGAATATAATATTGAGACAATTTATTTCGATGGTAAGCAATATTTTGCAGAATGGGACAAGATTGGAAGAGTTCAAACAGAATCTAAAGCGTGTGATATATATAAGGAAGGAATAAAGAAACATATAGATGCTGAAATCACCCGAAAGGCGAAATTAAAAGTAGTTGTAGATCCTGCTAATGGGGTTGGTGGTTTAGTTACCCCATATGTACTTAGAGAACTTGGCTGTAGTGTAATCACTATTAATGGTCATATTGATGGTACATTTCCTGGACGGTTGCCAGAACCTACACCTAAGACACTAGAGATGCTCTCAAAAATGGTAAAATGTGTCAGTGCTGATTTTGGTGTGGCTCATGATGGTGACGCAGATCGTGCTGTCTTTATTGATGAAAAAGGTGTTATTCAACCTGGAGATCGTACTTTTGGTCTTGTTGCGAATCGAATCCTTTCAGCCAATCCAGGAAGCAAAGTAGTTACACCAGTAAGTTCTTCTTCGCTTATCGAAGATATTGTACGGAAATATGATTCTGAAATTGTATGGACAAAAGTCGGATCAATAACTGTTTCAAGAACAATTTTAAAGGAAAATGCGATCCTCGGAGGAGAAGAGAATGGCGGTATATTTCTTACCGAACATCAACCAGTACGTGATGGAGCAATGACAGCCGCTTTGATAGCAGAGATTGTAGCACAATCAAATAAAAGTTTATCAGCTCTGTTAGGTGAATTACCTCAGTATTATAACGAAAAACTTAAGACATCTTGCCCAAATGAAAAGAAAGCACAAGTAATTCAAAGAATTTTAGAAAAAACCAAAGATTCTGATCAGATTACGATCGATGGTACGAAGATTTTTACGGAAGATGGGTGGGTTCTGATTCGTCCAAGTGGTACTGAACCTCTTTTCCGCAGTTTTGCCGAAGCAAAAACACAAGAACGCGCAACAGAATTAGCTAAGTGGGGTATTTCGCTCGTAAAAGACGCACAAAATTGATGAAAAAACATTAATGATTAACGATATTAAATAGTGTGAGGTAATTATTTTGGTACTTGAAAAACTTAGTGGCGCTTTGAATGGTGCACTGCGCAAATTACTTCGTATGCCTACTGTTGATGCAAAAGCGATTAAGGAACTTGTAAAAGATTTACAACGAGCCTTGCTACAAGCTGATGTAAAGGTTGATCTTGTTTTCGAACTTTCAAAGAACATTGAACGACGAGCGTTATCAAAGGAACTTCCTCC
>JBHLOP010000029.1:0-13936 GCA_048940375.1 Promethearchaeota archaeon
CTTTTTTCAATTCTTAGGGAAAAAAATACAATTGATGGGCTCACAATTGGTGTTCTTGGGGATCTTAAATATGGACGCACTGTGAAATCACTTGCTTATGGTTTAGCTAATTATGATGTGAAACTGGTTTTCATAGCCCCAGAAATGCTAAGGATGCGTCAAGATGTCATAGAAGATTTACGCGAAGCAGGAAAATCAACTCAAGAGGTATCAGAACTCGATGAGATCATAACTGATCTTGATGTATTGTATGTTACACGAATACAAAAAGAAAGATTTCCTGACCCTTCAGAATATGAAAAGGTTAAAGATTCTTACATAATCTCAAAGAAAACATTGGAATCAGCGAAAGACAATCTGATCGTGCTTCACCCGCTACCAAGAGTAGGCGAGATTTCAACAGATGTTGACTCAACAAAACATGCAAGATACTTTAAACAAAGCTATTATGGTCTATTGGTTAGAATGGCACTACTCTCATTAATTTTGTCCTAATTCTTTTTCCAACTATTACACATTTTTTTGTTGCTAGAATAAGAAAATGAGAAAAATTATAGAAAATAGATAGAGCACTATGAAAATGATCGGAAAAGTCGTTTTAGCAGTATGAGCAGCTCTCGCAACTCCCTCTAGAAGGTTTTCAAACGCTCTCTCGCCAATTATCTTTACATTTTCTAAATATCCTTTAATTACTCCTACTTCGACTTTTTCAATATTCTTGCTAGCTTGTAGAATACCTTCCCGAACGTAAGAGATAATTTTTTGATGATCAATTACTTCTCCGATAGGATGGTAACCGCTCCTACTCGGACCTAATGCATTTACAGTATGTGTGTCCGATGTCATAACTTCTATTTCGTCGACTTCTTGTATTTTTTGAATGATTTTTTCTCTGAGACCAATAATCATATTATTACTATCGAAAAGAACATAAGCGGTCTTTTGTCCAGCGACCTCTACAAGCAATACAGCAATTCCACACTCGCCCAATCCTTCTTCTTTCTTTATATCAGGATATAAACGATGAATTCCTATTCTAAGTTCAGAACTCTCTTGTTTTTGGATTTTTTCTATTGCGTTTGTTCCATCTGTCAGTAATTGTTTGGCAAGTTTGGAGTCTGGGACGATGTAGGGTGAATCTTCACCCAAGCAATTATGACCATCAATGACGGCTATCTCTGTTCCGAAGCGACTTTTTATGGCCTCAATTAAAGATAAACTAACTTCAAGTGAAATGTCCTCCATTGTTTTAGGAGACCTTGTAGCTATCAAAACAATTTTTTCCTTGAATTTCTGACAGCCTATCTGGAATTCTTCACCTATTATTCTTACAAAGGGGGTTGCTGACGATTCGAACGAAATAGTTTTTGTGAGAAGGTTCTGTATTTGTGATAGCGCTTTTTCATTTTCTCTTTGACTTACAAGGTTCAGCGCATGCGTTGAAGGGCCATGAAATACTAATACTTCACAATTGAATTGTTCTTTCAATTTTTTACATAAATAGAACGGTAAAATACTACTTCCAACATCTTTAAATGGGCCTGGATGGAAGGAAGGGATAATAAATATAGATTTTAACTCTTTTTCTCGACGAAAGATAAGTAAAGTGATTGGAAGATTCTTTATTTCCCCTATATCTTCAAGCAGAGCCTCTAAGTCATCACTTTTTCCTCCAAACCAATCCTTAATAAATGCACGAAAGAGAGCATCTCCTTGTACTCCAACAATCTCTTTTACAGAATTACTAACTTTTTTGAGGTAGAGGTACATTCCAAGCAGTAAAACAACAGAAACTATACTAAAAGCCAAAAAAATACGGATTATGTTATTGTCAAACTTCAACCAAGTAAATGCAATCAGACTGAGTATCGGATGAAAAAAAGTGTGAAGCAATGTATTACTTATAGTCTGTGGTGTGAGAAAGGTAAACGCAAGATATCTCAAAATAGCTATAGTTGCAATTCCAAGAATAGCTGATGAAAGAAGGAATCTATCAGATTGAAAGATAGCCATGCTAAGCCTTCCAAAAAGGATTGCTATCCCTAAGAAGACGTTACTAATGACACCTGTCGCAATCAAGCGACGAAATGTTAAAACATGGCGATACTCACCGAGAAGTGAATATGATACGATGCTAGAGGCAAGTATGGGGATAAGAAAAATTGTTAACCCAAATATTAGTAAACTAGTTATTACAACTGAAAGAGAAGTAACAGGAAATTCTAATAAGATTAAACCATAGATAAAACTTGAGATAATGGCAATTATGCCTAATTTAATACTTGAAGGGACTGAGAAAAGCCCCTTGTACAACCCCACAACCCTTGATACATTCCTTGTGTGAGATGGCTGTTCTTCCATGTTGCGAGCCTCGTCTTTTGTTTGAACTCATGCATTTTAGTTAGTTGTCGTATTGTCTCCGTTCATTTTTGGCAAAAAGCATTTGGATCGATTAACTACAAACAAACTCAAAAGATATTATATGAATTCAGTGAATTTCTTTAGTACTTTCAAAGAGTTTAAAAAACTTCACTTAAAAGTCATCAATTAAGAGAAGGAAAGCGATGAGCAATATTTTTTGAAAAAGAGGCTATTGTACGTAACTCCATTCAATAGTTAACGGTGAAAAAGTATGAGCGAAAAATATCTCTCTGTGTCCGATGGAGAGAAATGTCCTGTATGTAACTATTCAACTATGAAAGTTACCACAAGAGAGATCGACATCCCACATTTTGGGCAAACCTTACTATATTCGAGTCTCTGTCGCAACTGCGGATTTCGACAAAGTTGGTCATATCCGCTTGAAGAAAGTTCACCTCATAGATATACGTTATATGTTTCGGATCCTTCTGATCTAACTTCACGGGTAATTAAGTCAAACACAGCATCGATAAAAATCCCAGAACTCGGTTTCAGTATGGAGTCAAAAATGTCATCTGATCCATTCATTTCAAATGTTGAAGGTGTGCTTCAAAGGGCTAAATCTGCTACGCAAACGTTAAATTCATGGGCTGATTCGAAAGAGGAAAAAGAAAAAATAAAAAGGTTATTATTGGATATAGATCGAGCTATAGCAGGAGAACTTCATTTTACACTTATTATAGAAGATCCGCTTGGAATAAGCACTATCGAAGCCCAAGATCCGAAAAAACTAAAAATAGAAGAAATAAGTTTATCGGAAGACGCTAAGTAGTTTTTAAACTTAGTTGGCGAGGAATATAACATTTAATTTTCCAATTTTTAAGTTTAAGCCATTTAACTCCGATTTCTCCGGGAAGGATATATATAAAAGTAATAGTGGATTTTCAATATACTTGAAAAGACACCTTAAATGGATATCTCTGATAATACTCAACAGTTTTTATAATGCAAATATTTACTATTCTTCATATATTGACTACTTATGCATGAAATCAAATCTAGAAAAAAGAGGAACACTAGATGGACGAAAAAGCATTTAGCGAAGAATTAGACATTGATTTTGAAACTACAAAAGATTTACCTGTGTCCAGACTTTTGATCGATCAAGTTATCGGACAGGATCGTGGCGTGTCGGTAATTCGTAAAGCCGCCGCAAAGAAACGGAACGTGCTTCTTATTGGACCTCCTGGAACAGGCAAGAGCCTTTTAGGCCAGGCAATGTCACAACTCATCCCGAAGGAGCAGATGGAAGATATCCTAGCCATTCCAAACAGAAAAGATCCAAACACGCCGAAAATCGTTGTGGTACCAGCTGGAAGCGGAGAACAGATAGTGCTATTTCATTTACAAAGAGCAAATAAGTCAAAAGGTCTCCGCAATTTCATCTCAATAGTCCTACCAGCAGTTATTATGATTCTAGCGTTCATGACTGGGCAATGGCTTATGGGCATATTTGTGGCTCTAGTGGCATTTCTGATCATAAATCAGGTAAAAATAAGGTCTGAGCAACTCGTTCCAAAGTTACTAGTGGATAATAGCAGAAAAGAATATGCTCCATTTCTAGAAGCAACAGGGGCACATGCGGGCGCAATGTTGGGTGACGTGAGACATGATCCGTTCCAGTCTGGAGGACTAGGAACTCCTGCTCATGAACGTGTTGAGGCAGGATTAATTCATAAAGCACACAAAGGAGTTTTATTCATCGACGAAATTGCAACCCTTAAATTAAGAACTCAACATGACCTTTTAACGGCAATGCAAGAGAAAAAATTCCAAATAACGGGCCAGAGCGAATTAAGTAGTGGTGCTATGGTTCGAACAGAACCAGTACCCTGTGATTTCATACTAATCGCTGCTGGTAATTTAGATACCGTCCAGAAAATGCACCCCGCGCTGCGATCAAGAATCCGTGGGTACGGATATGAAGTTTACATCAACGAAACGTTACCAGACACCTTAGAAAATCGGAGGGCCTACGCGCAATTTGTTGCCCAAGAAGTAAGAAAAGATGGAAAGATTCCACATTTCACTAAAGAAGCAGTCATTGAGATCATTCGTGAAGGAAGAAGAAGAGCGGGAAGAAAAGGTCATCTAACGTTGATGTTAAGAGATCTTGGAGGTTTGATCAGGGCGGCTGGTGATCTTGCAAGTGAGCAAGGCGCCATAAACGTTACCGCGGAGCATATCATTAATGCAAAAACTATGGCACGAAGTCTAGAACAACAAATTGGCGATAAATACATCGAGCGGAAACGAGAATATGAAGTAATAAGAGTTCAAGGAGAAATTGTTGGAAGAGTCAATGGACTAGCGATCATCGGAGATCCGCGAATAGGTGCAAGTGGTATCGTATTGCCATTAGAAGCAGAAGTTGTGCCTGCTCTGAGTAGTGATGAAGGAAGAATTATTGCCACAGGCAAATTAGGAGATATTGCAAAAGAGGCTGTCCAGAACGTCAGTGCATTAATTAAGAAGCATAGTGATGACGTGTCAAAGTATGATATCCATATCCAATTCCTGCAAACCCACGAGGGCGTGGAGGGTGACAGCGCATCAATCTCCGTAGCAACGGCGGTCTTTTCGTCGATAAGAGGTATCCCTGTAGACCAATCAATAGCCATGACAGGATCACTCAGCGTACGCGGAGACGTACTACCTATTGGAGGCGTAACTCCGAAAATAGAAGCAGCATGTGAGGCTGGACTCAAAAAAGTGCTTATTCCTGTAGCAAATAAGAAGGATGTCATTCTTGAGGCAAAATACAAGGATAGAATTGAAATTGTGACCGTTTCACGAATTGAGGAAGTACTGCAACATGCTTTAGTGTTCGATAGTGAGGAAGCAATGGAGTTCTTAAAAATAGTAGGTAGTACTAATGTAATCACTGATGAAAAGAAAAAGTTTTCAATTGACTTCAACCAGCCAGTTACCTCATAGTTCTGAGACGATTCGTTCGTCTCTTTAGTTTTGAAAAAGACTTAAAAAGAGACAAATGTGATTAGACTGCAAGAGCGAAAAAGAAAGTAATTCGATTCAGGTGAAACTTATGGTTAAATTTCCGTCAATTATACGAGCGTACTGTCCCTTTTGTCGTCGGCACACCACACACGACGTCACAGAGGTGAAATCTAAGGCCAGAAGAACCCTTTCAAAGGGACAACGTCGAGCTGAACGACATAAAAAAGGGTATGGAAATAAAGGTAAGTACTCAAAGAAAGCTATTACACAAGCGAAAATGGCTTCAAAAACATCAAAGAAAGTGGATTTACGCCTTAAATGTCAAGACTGTGAAAAAATGCATCCTAGGAGTTATCCTAGAACTCGGAAGTTTGAAATAGTAAAAATGGTTTAGAAATCTCGCTCTATAAAGCATTTCACTTACTTTTTAATTTGTTAACTCACGGGTTTCCAGATAATGCCTAGTTTATCCGCAAATTTGTAGGCTTTGTCCATTTCTGCCGAAGTAGGTCTTCGATTAATACTACTATATTTTTTATTGCTTCCAACTAAATGTGTTGGACGGTATTGCGCCATTATGTTCACAAGTGCCTTTGGGCAGTTTTCAGCAATCCATTCTAGAATAGGCATTGTACAGCATTCGACATGATTCGGCATTACTAGATGTCGAATTATTATTTCTCCATGATCTAGCCCACCATAATCGTACGCCATCTTAAGGTTTCTTGAGACGATCTTCCAGTAGTTAGAGACCTTTGAGAATTCCTTAGCACACTCATCAGAAAAATATTTCATGTCGGGTAACCATATGTCGCAGACGTCGAGCAGGAGTTTCATCGTTTCCTCTGAGCAATAGAGGTTAGAGTTCCACAACTGTGTTACGTTAATATCGCTGTATTTCAACGATTCTATAATTACATGAAGGTTCGGAGTCGGCTCTCCCCCAACATAGTTGATGTTTCGTGCACCCTCGCGTTTTAGGTTTCTCGCTATCGACGCGAGTTTTTGAGGTGAGATTTCGACCCCATTTTCGGGGTAAACCTGCGAAATATCGTAATTCTGGCAAAAGACACAACAGAAGTTGCAGCTGGTAAAGAAGATCGTGCCGCTGGGGACTAAAGGAGCTTCTTCTCCGTGATGTAGAAATGCACTGCTAACTCGCGCCTGTCCATCCAGTTTACACCAGGTGCCTTTTTCTCCTTCACTCCTGTTAACCCTGCACCTCCTTTCGCAGAAGATGCATTCTTCAAGTATTCTTTGCGCTATTTCAGATTTTAAATCCAAATAGGATACTTTTGGGGAATCCATTGATTCGTAATCGAGTTCTCCGCTATCAATTCTCTGAATTATGTTTTTAAAACTCTTTCTTATCCGTTCATGCGCATTCCATAGTTTTGGTAAGTCTTCATTTAACTCAACTTTTGCATCAATTCTCTTTGTAATAAGATATTTGGCAGTTTTTTTTTGGTTTATTATATCCCAATAACGCTTAAGCAATGTTTTTACAACGGAATCATCATCCCATACCTTTTTTGCATCAGGGCGTAAAAGTCTCCAAGCCATCATTATCGCCTTTATATTTGAAAGGTCAACGAAAACATAAATTCGTTTAAAACAAATCAATATAGCTTTTAAAGTAACAGATTATTTCATTAACAGAGGGAAGAATCTATTCTTTTTGACCCAAATACCAGTCTAGATATTCCTTCCTACTGCGTCTTTTTTCATCTTCTGTATCTTCGACCCGCGCAAACTTGCGCAGCTCAGCTCGCATTTTATCGAGTTCTTCCCGAGTAACTGCTAGGCCACAACGTTGGCATACCATTAATCTAACGTATCTATCATATTTCATTGTGCCTGCACACTCGGGACATACTGTTTCTTTCTTTTTTCTAGATGATTTTGACATTTTTTGTTTATACACTCCTTACATTAACAGATTAAGTTTTACACCTTATATTTATTTGATTGATCCTTCGCGAAACTTTATTTAAAAAACTTGATATGAAGAACTAGGTAGGATTACAATTTTTACATTGAAGTCCTTTGGTGGCTTGGAATGGCGATATCGAAAGCAGAGCTCAGGAAATTGTTCAAACGGGAGCATTATGAAGTTGAGATATTTCGGGAGAAGGAATTTATACGAAAACAATGTAATGTTTGTGGAAGTTTCTATTGGACACTAAATCCAGAAAGGAATTCATCATGTGGAGATACCCAATGCGTAGGGGGCTATCAGTTTATTGGAGATAGTCTAAACGGAGGTTGGGACTTTCACGAAGCAATTACTCGCTGGAATGACTTTTTTGAGCGACATGAACATGCAAAAATATCTGAATATCCTATAGTAGCTAGATGGAGAGATGATATTCCATTTACCATTGCTTCAATCGCCTGTTTTCAACCCTGGGTGGTTAATGGAACAGTAGATCCACCAGCAAATCCACTCGTCATTCCTCAACCTTGCTTAAGAACCATTGATATAGATAATATCGGTCGTACTGGTCGCCATTTATCTTCTTTTATCATGGGAGGACAACACGCCTTTAATTCAGACCATCTTAAAGGATATTGGATGGATCGTTGTATCGAACTAAATTTCAAATTTTTGACACAAGAGATGCAAATACCTCAAGAAGAACTCACATATAAAGAAGATGTGTGGGCAGGTGGAGGGAATTTCGGCCCCTGTTTGGAAGCGTTCTCAAAAGGACTTGAAATCGTTAATAATGTTTTCATGCAGTACCAATTTACAAATGGTGCACATAAACAACTTGATATCCGCGTTATAGATGTCGGATGGGGACTTGAACGTCTTGCATTCTTCACACAAGGTTCCCCAACAATATATGAGGCTACATTTGGACCTGTGTTAGATTTTGTGAAAAAAGAAGTGGGCATTTCCATAAATCAAAAACTTCTAGGTGAATATGTGGTACTTGCAGGGCTATTAGATGTAGATGAAGTCAAAAATATCGATTCGGTTAGAAAACATATAGCCCATCAACTGGAAGTTGATCCCGTAGAATTGGAACGAGAAATAGCACCGCTCGAAGCTGTCTATGCAATTGTCGATCATATGAGAACTTTAGTTTTTGCAGTTGCAGATGGCGCTATCCCCAGCAACATTGGTGGAGGTTATAACCTTCGTACGCTTCTTAGAAGGGCGATAACTTTCAATAACCATTTTGATTTTAATTTAGATCTTATTGAGATGTGTCATAAACATATAGAATACCTACAGAAAACTTATCGGCGGGTAAAAACCGCATCCGAAATAATTAATGAGATCTTCAGTTTAGAAAAACAGCGATACAATAAAACCATTGAAAGTGGACGTGCTTTAGTAAAACGTCACCTCAAAAAGAAGAAAAAAATTGATCGAAGGATCCTAACAGAGTGGTACACAGCTAATGGAATTCTTCCTGAAATAGTATCTGAAGAAGCACAAAAACTAGGAGTCCCCGTGGAACTCCCAGCGGATTTCTTCAAGGAATTGAGTGAAAAAAAGATTATAGACAAACCTAAACCAATTG
The DNA here is from genome assembly GCA_048940375.1 of Promethearchaeota archaeon. Lineage (GTDB taxonomy): Archaea > Asgardarchaeota > Sifarchaeia > Borrarchaeales > Borrarchaeaceae > Borrarchaeum. Next base: position 8,916 of record JBHLOP010000029.1, read on the forward strand.
AAGAGAGTCTTGAACAAAAAGTAAGAACTCTGGAAGCTACAGACAGACTATATTACTCCGATGGTCCATACAAAACTGAGTTTAGTGCACGAATACTAAAGATAATTGACGGTAACCAACTAGTACTAGATAAGACTATGTTTTATCCAACCAGCGGTGGACAATTATTCGACACCGGAACATTAGATAAGTTCAAAGTTATAGATGTATTAAACGTTGGAAAGGTGATAGTGCATAAAATTGATTCTACTATCCCTCAAGAATATGAAGGGCGAATAATACAAGGGCGTATTAACTGGGGGCGTCGAATTGAACTTATGAGGCATCATACTGCCACACATATAATTAATGCGGCTGCAAGAACCCTTTTGGGATCACATGTCTGGCAAGTGGGCGCTGAGAAGTCATCAGATAGAGCAAGACTAGACATTTCTCATTTTAAATCACTATCAGCAGATGAATTAAGAGAAATCGAGGCTAAGGCGAATTTAGCAGTCATGCAAAACAAACCAATTCAAATAGAATGGAAATTAAGAAATGAAGCGGAACAACAGTATGGCTTCACTATCTATCAGGGAGGAGCAGCAGGTGGAGGTAGAGAATTAAGAATTATCAAGATAGAAAACTGGGATGCTGAGGCGTGTGGAGGCCTTCACCTTAGTTTTACTGGTGAGGCTGGTGTAATTAAAGTAATTAGTTCTGAACGAATCCAAGATGGAGTTGTCAGGCTAGAATTTACCGCAGGAGAAGCGGCAGTAAGATATATGCAACAAAGAGACCAACTACTTGAAAAAACCGCTCAAATCCTTCGAGTACCAATAGATCAACTACCAAGAACAGCTACTAAGTTCTTTGAAGAATGGAAAGAACGAGGAAAACTTATTGAAAAATTGACAGACGAGTTAATTCTTGAAAAGATACCAAAGCTCATTGAAAACGCCATTACCATTAATAAATTTTCATTAGTGTTGGCCGAAATCCCAGGAACGCGGGAAGAACTAATAAAATTAAGTAAGAAGATTACTGACGAAAACCCATTAACTATAGCTATCTTAGCAAATAAAAACCAGAAAGTTACTATAGTTGGGTCATCTGGAAATGCGATTCTGATTAATCTAATACCAATTATACAAGAAGCTTGCGTTATCGTCGGAGGAGGAGCTGGAGGAAATAAAAAGGAGCGATTAGTAATAGGTGGAGGTCCTAATACTTCAAAATTTGAAGAGATAATGTCTAAACTTAAAAAACTTATTATAAAAGCTCTAGAAAAACTCTAAAAAACCTTCGTTAATAAAAACTTTCATTAAGGACAGTTTCAATCATTTATAAGAGTAGGTTGAACCGATTCAATAACTAGAATAAAGTGAGAGCATTATGACTTTGATTGCAAAACACCTTCGTTGCGACGCACAAAAGATGTGTATACAGTGCAGCGATTACTTATGGTCTCCTGAGAAAAAAGGGGAACATGGTGCGATGAATATTTACTATTATTGTCCCTTTTGCAAAATGGATATACTATGCGAGAGAGGTGTTGGAATCCGCTTCACACATGATCGACAGGGACAAATAGGCAAGATGTATGTATGCATAAAATGTGGAGGAAAACTAGTAGAGCGCATTTGGCCTTTTGGAAAGGATCTAGAATGAAATTTCCTATCTAAATAAATCTAATATCGAATAATTGTATTAAAGACACGATTGCGACCCGTCCAATTTCTTAATGAGGCTAAGAATGAACTAAAACAAAATTTAGTACATCTTAATCAATTAAGATACTCAAGAATGTAGCAATTCAATGATTGTTTAATAAAACGCGTCTGATCATATGCAAAGTTAGGGAATAGTTATTCAATCGCAGTATGAATTGAGTATATATACATGATCGTGTTAATTTTCAATAAAAATCTATCGGAAGATTTACACCAAAACAAAAAATATATAAAGGACTTTGAATAACGGGTTTATTGACGACCTCTCTTACACTTCACTTTTATGCGGAGATCTTAGTATCCGCCTTCCTTTTTCTGAAATTTTTTATCAGTTAAAAAATTGTTAGTCAGATATTTTTTGAACTGGAATAACAAAATATCTAATATTTTAATTTTGCAAAAAATACATTTTTTAAGTATAAAGAATACTTTCGTTTTAAAAGAAAGGGCGATTAACAATGACTGCAAAGAAATACTGTGTCACTTTGAGGAACACAACGCTCAAGAAAATCGACGATATGTTAAAAGAGATGGGTTTTATTGAATATGAAGAAATCTCTCGTGATGCAAGGGTTGAATACCACTTCTATTGGAACGATAGACAATTACATTTAAGGATATTCTCACTTTCTGAATCAGAAGAAATATATGGGATCAGAGCTCATACAGAACCTTCAATAAAAACTAACGCTCAGTGGCATGCTGAACGTTTTCTTGAACGACAAGCGGGTGATTTGCGAGAAAAATCATTTTATGGATCAGGATGTAGAAAGTTCAAAGCTATGTTGAAACATTATAGACGCTCTCATAAATAATATTTTAACTAAAAGGAAAATGGCGGATTCGGCGAGATTTTTCAACTGGTTTTTTTCTTTGGACAAACTCCATTATTTTTTCTACTTAATAATTTGAAATTTCATGTAATTTTTTAGACTATTTTACCTGATTATTCGAAAAATATTCTACAACATCCAATATTGTCTATAAAACAATAAGAAACACCTGATCAAATCTAAAGAACTTCTTATCAATTTTAAAGAATATTTTGTAAGTTTAATGAGAAAAAATGTAAAATAAATGCAAATCCTTATATTTTATTGAAATATATATAATCATAGGAATCATACTAACCTTATGATAGTTTAAATCAATAATAATAAAATTTTAGAGGATTTGGTGTGTTGAGTGAAACATTCAACTGGGAAAAGCAAGAATCAATCCCTCTTCATTATGCAGAGAATGAGTTTCGACCAAAGAAGAACTACAATTCAGTAAAGTTGCCAAAAAGGGTTACTGAAGCATTGGCAGAGGAAACAGGGATACATATTAGTGATGGAAATATATGGGAGGGAAAAGTGAGCTATGCTGGACATGCCGAAGATGATAGTGCGTATTTACGCTATAAAGTGCGTCCTTTGCTCGAACAATTATGGGGACTCAAGAACGTGAAAAAAGGGATAGCAAAGAGAGGTCAAGGAATTTACCTTCATTTTTATTCAAAAGAGGTAGTCAATTTTAAAGAGAAGATGTTGAACTTACCTTCTGGCAAAAAGACAGAGATCGAAATACCGGCATGTATGTTGAGGTCACGTCGTTTGGTAACAGGAGTGTTGAGGGGGTTATTCGATGGAGATGGGAGTCTGAGTTTTAAGAGCAAATGGGGGCTTGGGCATACCTACCCGGTGCTGAGTTATAGTTCAATCAGTGAGCCCTTAATAAGACAGATACAGCAGCAATTAAGGAAGTTAGGGTTCACAGTTCCGAAGAAGTTGGAGGAAAGGGAAAATAGGACTTTTTCAATGTGGCTAAATGGGAATAGAAATTACGAGAGGTGGATGAACACCATAGGTTTCAACAATCCGAAGCATTTGACGAAAGTGGTGCTGTATGAAAAATTTGGAGTAGTGCCTCCTATGACAGGACTAAGACAGCGAGTGAAATTAATAGCAGAGATCGTAGAATTATCAGCATTGTATCCTACGAATGAAATAAGGCTCAATAAGAACAGAATATTAGAGAAAAAAGTCTTACAGAAATTAGAACATGAAGAGAGTCATATTAGTGAACTTGGAAGGTGTTGTAACGTCGATAGACGTCGTATCAGTGGTGCGTTTCGAAGGCTCACAAAAATGGGTTTAGTAGAATATATTGGAGACAAAACAAAGTGGAAAAAACACTACCAGATAACTCAATGGGGAGTTAACAAACTGAACAGAGTAGAAACGATAGTGAAGCGGTTAAGAGAGGAATTCCATCTCACTGTCTAATTTTCATTATTTGCAATTGTAACCTTTTTTTTAAAAAGAACTCTCTGGTAGTTTTTCGAAATAACATTATAGAATCTAAGGTCTTAAATTTTGCAAGAGATTCGGAAAAAAAACTTTTAGAGCATATTCGAATTATTCGGGACTGAATAGAATACTTATTGAAATTTTAAAAAATTAGAAAATGATGGCGGGTCCGGTGGGATTTTCAGAACTAAGCGCTTGCACAGTTCCTTTGAACCCACGATGTCCTATGCATTCATCGATATAATGATTGCAATCAGGCTTAGGAGGCCTGTGCCCTATCCTGGCTAGGCCACGGACCCGTATTAAGAGTTTTTCAAGATACTTGACTAACAACTTGAAAAAATTGCTGCATTTGTGATACAAATAAAATCCTTTTTAAAATGGCGGGTCCGGTGGGATTTTCAGAACTAAGCGCTTGCACAGTTCCTTTGAACCCACGAATCGAATTTCCCTCATTATGAGAGAGAATTTTCCGGCTCCGAAGGCTTACGCCCTAGACAAATTTTGTCAAGGTCGGCGCCTCATCCAGGCTAGGCCACGGACCCATTTTTAATGAAGTATTTAGACTAACAATTTACAAAGGACTCGTTGTCAGAAGTATAGTATATCTTGACCTTTTAACTTTATCGGCAGGAACGCTTATTCCGTACGCGAGAGTTACATGCAGTTGAATCGTTGCAAAATAAGAAGAAAAAAAGATGTAAAGGAAACACTTTGGTTTTGTTGAACCACTAGACACCAGAAGACCGCGTCATGCGAGGAGAATAATAATTGCATAGACGATTGCAATGAAGCCAAGAGGCACCGAAATCAAGGGGAACGTCAGAACTTTCGCGATAAACTCAAGCAACTCCTCCAGCCATTTGAAAAGGAAGAAAACAATGCCACCAAAGATAATAAAGACTATTGCAATGATCAGCCAGTTACTAGCTAAAGATACGCCTAATGAGACCATTATAAAGACCGCGACACCAGCAGCGATAAGCCCACCGACTAAACCTAGCAGAGCAGCCCATGG
>JBHLOP010000030.1:0-13905 GCA_048940375.1 Promethearchaeota archaeon
GCTAGAGCTTTTGTAAAGCCTATAATTCCCGACTTTGCGGCGCAATAAGCAGTCATATTAGCGTTACCTTCTTTACCAGCAATGCTGGATATGTTAACAATTTTCCCATATCCGTTCTCTATCATATGAGGGATTACTGCCTGAGAACATAGGAATGTTCCTTTCAAATCAACATTTATGACTTTGTCCCAATCTTTTTCGCTTAAATCTTGAACTGGAACCATAGGGCCAGAGATGCCTGCATTATTTACAAGAATATCGATTTTCCCATATTTTTCTAATGTACGCTTTATCATATGCTCTACGGCGTTCTTGTTAGAAACATCAGCGAGAATTGCAATTGCCTCTCCATCTTTTGATTCAATCTCTTTAACAACTTCTTTTGCATTTTCTTCTACAATATCGTTAATTACTAATTTCGCTCCATCTTTAGCTAAGTTTAGGGCTATAGCACGACCAATTCCCTGGCCTGCACCTGTAACTATTGCGACTTTTTCAGAAAGATCAACTTTCAGCATTAAACTCACCTTTTCACATTTTTGTTCTTTCTATAATATATAGTTCACTTTAAGCTACTAAACTGCTGCACAAATATCCCAACTACAATAAGGATAAGCCCAATCACAGTTGAAAGCATTATTTGCTCACCCACAAACAAATAGATGAAAACAAGCGAAAGAAAAGGAGATAAATAGATCAAATTGCTTACATGAGCAGTTGTTTTTGAGAATTTTAAGGCCTTAAGCCAGATTACAAAAGTAATTCCCATTTCAAAGATACCAACGTAGGTTGCTCCAAAAAGTCCGAATGGAGAAAATATCACTGTTGAAAAGATAAGAGTTGCAATTAAAATAAAAATAAAACCAAATGTGAAGTTAAGGAATAATTTTGTTACTTCATCTCTTTTGTCCTTTGTATTGAAAATCCAAAACAAAGCCCAGATTCCTGAAGAACCAACAGCTAAAGACACAGCAAGAGGATCTGAAAGCTCTAATGACATTAAATCACCTCTTGTGCCAATTACGACTACTCCAACGAAGCTAACAATGAGTGCAAGAATGCTAGTAGATTTTATTTTCTGCTTAAGCAACGGAATAGATAATAAAGCAATCGCTATGCCCCATGTATAGTTTAACGCTTGGGCTTCTTGAGCAGGTAGCATTGAGTACGCTTTTAACAGGACTACATAGTAAAGAAAGGGATTTAAAAACCCAAGAAATGCAGAGTGTAAATAATCAGTTTTTGAAAATGTTTTCAACAAAATTAACTTTTTCTGGATTAATAAAACCACAAAAAAGACTGCAATAGAAACAATTGAAGAATAAAACAAAAGTTGGAGAAAATCCAAATATCTTAATGAAATCTTAAAAGCAGATGCTACCGTTGACCAAAATAAAACTGCTGTGAGCGCATACGTATAGGCCTGTTTTTGATTCTCCATAGTTGGGAATTAATCTTTGGCTTAATATAGATTTTTGAAAGTCACACGACCTAAAAATGCCAAAAACATATTGTCAATGATTACTTTGATCACTTTTCTTGAACTCTCTCTAACTATTTAATGTGGCTTTCCGCTTTTAAATTAGTATAACTTTCTTTTAAGCTAGTTTCGGTGAGATAGAGGAAATGGGGTTTCTTGAAAAACTGAAAATATTAGGAGCCGCGGCAAAATATGATCTCTGCGCTTCAACAGCCTCTAATAGAGCTACTTCATATTCAAAATTGAATAGATTTGGAATGGGAAATCCTGTAGCAAGTGGGGTGTGCCATAGTTTTACCCCGGATGGAAGATGTGTGTCCCTCTTTAGAGTACTTTTAACGAATCAATGCTCTAATGACTGCGCTTATTGTATCAATAGAGTTGGAAGGGAATGTCTAAAGGCTTCTTTTGAACCTGAAGAACTAGTGAGAGTTTTTCTAGGTTTATATGAACGAAATTACGTAGAAGGATTATTCCTAAGTTCAGGAATACATAAAGATCCTGAAATAGCTATGGAAAAGACTCTAGAAGTTGTCGAGTTGTTAAGAGCAAAACATCATTTCAATGGCTATATACATTTAAAAATTATTCCCGGGGCGTGTTATGATCAAATTAAACGCGCTTGTAAATCTGACCGAGTTTCAATAAATATTGAGGCTCCAAATCAATCAAGGCTTTCTGAAATTTCATCCACAAAAAAAATGATGACAGATATCTTAACACGAATGAAATGGATACAACGTTTGGCTGAGAGAGAAGAAACATATCTCCCATCGGGGCAAACAACTCAATTTGTCGTAGGTGCGGCAGGTGAAAGCGATTTAGAGATATTGGAAAGACTAGAAAATTTATACTGTCGTATGGATCTAAAAAGAGCGTATTTCAGCGCTTTTGACCCTATACCTGAAACTCCCTTGGAGAAAATGAAAGTTCCAAAGACACCTTTAATCAGGGAAGTACGTCTATATCAAGCAGATTTTCTTTATCGGTGTTATGATTTTCATTTCAGCGATCTAAAAAGCGTGTTAAATGAAAATAATATGTTCAATCTATCTAAGGATGTGAAACTCTGTTATGCTTTTCAAAACTTGGATCACTATCCTATAGATGTGAATGATGAAGACACAACTCTAAAGAAATTGCTTAAGGTACCAGGTATTGGACCGACGTCAGCTAGGCGGATTATAAAGGCAAAAAAAGCGGGTTATCGTTTCAAAAAATTGAAAGAACTTGCAAGAATTGGAGTTGTAATAAAGCGAGCAACACCTTTCTTGGAAATTAATGGACGAAAGCAAGCGAGGATTGATAATTATGTGTAAAGACAAGAGTGTTATTGTAGTTTTCGATTCAACTTTTGAATCTCTCCTTTCGACAGCTCTAGTTTGTGAGTCAATTGGAGCAAAAGCGATTCACAAAGACCATTTTAATCCATATATGATTGATAAAGAAAACAAAATCATTCAAACCGCTAACAATAACAATGAGAGTTATATACAGTTTGAGGAAATTCTAAAGACTTCTGAAAAGAGGAAAGGATGTTTTCGTTTAAGCAATTATGAGTTACAAGAGATTAAGAAACTCATAGATTGGAATTTACGTTATAAGAAGAATGATATTGATAAATTTAATTTAATCCTTAAAGTAATTAGACAGTGTTTAACTGAAGGACCAGGCATTGTTTTGAGCCAAGTAACAGCAGAAAGTAGAGAAATGTATAAACGTTCTCGCCAAGTGGGTTGTGAATATCATAAAGCGTGTGGATTTCTAAGGCTAGATGTTGTCGGAGATTTTTTAGTGTCAGCAGCAAAATTCGAACATGATGTAGAAGATTTAATAGTTCGATTTTGGAGTAAACGTTTCCCTGAAAAGACCGTGGTGCTTTTTTCTCCTAGTAAACGAAAACCATGTGCATTCCTAGGAAATAAAGGTAAGATCTCTTTTATTGACGGCGAAGAAATTGCAGTTTTAAAAGCAAAAATCAATAAAGAAACTAAAGAGAATCCAATATATTCAATCGTAGAAAAGGATTCAAACGAAGATTTTGAGAAAATCTTCGAAGCGTTTTATGATGTTCAATATATCCCTGCCAGAAGAAATAAAAGATTGGCGAGGCGTTGGGTTCCAAAAAAATACTCTGAACGATTTAAAATGAAAGAAGGAACTAAAATTGAATATGGAATAGAGAAAACAAAGCTTGATTCGTTTTTAATTGATCAATCATCAAATTCTACTGACAAGTGTGAAGTGAAAAACATTCTGAAAAAGCCAAAACGTTAGGCCTACAGAATCTTTTTTGCCTCTTCGACATATTTTTGCAATTTTGAAAGCGAGATTCCAGTTTCCTGTGAGAGTTCTTCTAGGTTGGCATTAGCCAAATCTTCTATAGATAGACATCCAGCTTCTATCAATTTATCCGCTGTTTTTTGACCAACACCTGGGAGGTCAGTAAGTTCGAGTTCGAGGTCTAATTCTAGTTCTTCTGGCGTTAAGTCTAACTCTGCTTTTACTGGCACTTCTTTGGGTTTCTTCTTTGGTTTTTCTTTTACACCAATCATATCTAATTCTGCTTCTAAATCATACTCTTCAGAAGGTTCCATTAAATCTAATTCTGCTTCAACCATTTCTTCTTCCCGGATCTCTTCAATCATGCCTTTCCATTCCGCGCTGTAAATCACAACGACGCCCGTAGGAAGTAGTTTAAAATTGACTAGAAGTGTTGAATCTTCGTCAAATTCACGTTCAGCTACGTAACCTCGTCTTTTTCTTATGCCAGTTGGGTAAGACAATTCATAATTCACTGGATAAATCTGCCCCTCTTGGATTGTACGTCTTATCTTACTTTTGGAGATGCCATATTCAGCAAATTCTTGAAAAATTCTCTTACCTGGAAACTTAACTTTTCCTGTCTTGGTTAAGGTTCTTATTAGTTCGTCTTGCTGTTTTGAAAGTCTGGACTCAAATAAACTCAATCGACTGTTCCTCCTAGAGTCAAAAAAGATTTTTCTTGCCATAAGTATTAGTGAGTACCAACGGTTTTAATCGTTCGATAATTGTGAATACACTAAAATTAGTTCAGTTTATAATTCTTGCGCAAGAAGACTTCCCAATTTATTAGAGAGATGTAGTATCATTGTTTCGAACAACTTTTATAATGATTTGGTTTATTCTCACATGACAAAAAGTAACTAACACATATATAATAAGTTTTTCGTTGCTTTCTATAATGAAATTCACATCTTAGCATTTATAGTTATAAATCTTCGTAAAATATCTGAGTCTATAAGATTAAATGATATTTTAATAGCTATTTTGTTAGTTAAAATGAAATAATGTCTATTCAGATTCACCAAAGGAAAATGCAAACTGAAAAATAACCGAAGATAGTTCATCTTTTTCGACATTGCCTACAACTCTAGTAATGCCTGGAAATATTAATGTTGGGCATGCAAGGATATGATGTTCTTCAGCTAGATGGGGTTCTTTTGTTACATCAATTTCGCGGATCTCTAACTCAAAATTTGTTTCATCTAATATCTCTTTAAGATGACGCTCTACAACATGACAAAATAAACAATGAGGAGATGTGAAATAAAGAATTTCTCGTTGTTTTATAATATTCATTTACCCCTCAGACCGCCTTGAACATCGTTGTGCTATCAACTCGTTCATCGTATTTAATACTTGTTCATCATATTTTTGTACAACAAACTATCCCTTCGAAAAGAATTGTAAATATCTTGAAAGAATAGTTTTTTGAAAAAATCCAGTTTATTTAATCCTTCAGGATTTAGCAGAACAATATATAAAGCAAATAAGACGATTTCTCACTAAAAAATAGCAAAAACTCCTTATATTTAACATCATTTAAAAGGAAGTTGATAACCTATCTAAAAACTCTAATAAGAGAGTTTATATAGGAGAAATTTCATTGAATTATTAATGAACCGAATCAATCATGGAGTTAATCTATAGAGTATAAATCGTAATGAGGTCATTAAATGAGCGAAGAAGTTACTATAGCGAAGATGGTAACCTTAGAGCCTGATCAACCAATAGAAATTCCCAAATTGTTCCTAGAGGCGCTTCAAACGAGAGATTCGAAGTCTGCCGTAATGATATTGGCTCCCTCTACCCGTATTATTAGAATTATTCCAACAACAGGCAATGAAGTTGTAAAGATTGCAATTGAGATAGGAGAGCTTACCCCGGACTTTCTCAAGGACATGGGTAGCGTATTCGCCCGAAACAAGATCAAAACGCTCTACAGCACCGGTCTATGCTTCACCCGGGATAAGTGCGTCTATGAAGGGTACATCGACAAGGCTGAGATTACTGTTGATATGGGGCAATTACAGACTGACATAAGCCAACTAGAAGGCGTCAACAACGTTAACATCGTTGAGTTAAAAGCGGGGTGAGAGGAGTCTCATAGAGGGAAAGATGTGTCCCCAACTAAAGAAAAACGAATGAGTCTCCTTATGCATCCGTTAAGAAGGAACATTTATAAGCTAATTTGCGAATCCCCTGGAGCGTATTTTTTCGAGTTAGCGAGCGAATTATCTGCGCCCCATGGGACACTGTCGTGGCACTTGAAGATGTTGGGGAGGGCTGGTTTAATCCAGACTATGAAGTTTGGAGGAAAACGTATTTATTATCCTAAAGTCCTTAGAACTGCACAAGCTGAAACTGCATATGTTGCCTTGAAAAGTAGCACAGCACGAAAAATTTTTGAGTATATTACAAACAACGAAGGTTGCCATCAACTAGAGATCGCTGAAAATCTTGAGATTCATCACGATACAGTTCGCTGGCACGCTTCAAAATTAAGGAAGGCCGGACTTATTGATGTGATGAGAGAAGGACGCCGTATACGATATTATGTTGGTGAAATGGGGCAAAATTTAATTGAAGGCGCACTAAACTTGATTACAGAGAGTTTTATCAGATTTCTTTGCGAAAAATTAGAAGAAGACTGCTTACATCCTGAAGTAATCGAAAAGGACAGAAACCATGTTACAATTCGTATTCAATGCCCACGGTCGCAAGATATAGAATTGGCAATTAATCTAGAGACTTGGTCGTTCAGCGAGGACGAGGATGACGAGGATGACGAGGAAGGAGATATTGAGGAAGAGGAGGAAGAGGAAGTAGAAACACTAGTGTCACAATAAACAAAAATATATTCAATAACATTCTTCTGTGAACTAAAGTGCAATAATGTTAGTGGACGAGAAAACAGTGCCTGGGATACTAAGAAAGTTTTCATGGTTTATCATCAGCAGTCTTATATTTTTTGTTTTTTTGGTAATTATATTGGGATTTGTCTATAGTTTTGGGCTTCTTTTCTTTACGGTAGAAGGTCAAACAATTGTAAATGTCGTTCCCACTGGTTTCTTATTCTATGTATTCTATTATGTAGGTTTTGTGGTATTTGATATAGGCTGGTTATTACAGGCAGGTTCCATATCCATTGGTCTTATCTTTATCTTATGCTGTTTCGTTTATTTGATCTCTTTAGTTCTTCTCTTCTTTAGGCCAACTATGAATTTCTTTTCAAAGTTAAAAGCGCTAATAAAACAAACAACTTTAGAGCCTTTTGAAGAAAATGGTTTACTTGCAATAATCCTCCTCCTCGGTGTAAACTATATTTCGATCTATGTTGCATTACTTATAGTAACAGTTGTGGGACTTCCGTTGGGCGGACCAACAGCGATTAATCTAGTCTTTATCATTGAGGGGGTTTTAGCTGCAGTAATTGAAGAGTTCTGGTTTAGACTTGTGTTGATTGGACCATGGTTGGGTATTGGATATTGTTATTTCCTACGAAAGCATACCATCCCAGAGAGTTATGGAAAAACGTTCCTTATCGCGTTAGTTAATCCAGAGCATGCACGAAAGATGACTGGGCGATATTACGGACTTTATCGTTTTGAAGTTTTCCTAGTTATAGCTTCGGCTGCATATTTTGGCATCCTTCACATTATAGGGATGTGGGACATCGGGTTTCTGCCAATTGCAACGATCGGCGGATTGTTTCTAGCATATAGTTATTTAAAATTTGGAATAAAAGGAAGTCTCTTTTTCCATTGGACATTCAATTTCATTCAGTCAATTGCAGCAGTCACTATACAAGATAATATCCTTATTGGATTTGGCCTGCTGCTTATTTACCCAGCTTGGCTGATCTTAGGAATTATTGGAATTATTTTAGGTTTGATTTCGCTGAGAAAATGAATTTAGGAAATAACAACCTTTTTATAAACAGCAATATCATAGGGATGCCAACTTCCGCTTCCTAGAGTAAATACACAGTCCACATTTTCAGGAATAGTCAAATCATACCACACAACAGAATACTGTGTACCATAGAGATACATTTCAATAAGTTCGTCTGATTGGACACAAGACGAATCCACTACTATGTACACTGAATGTGAATGCGACATCATTAGTATGTCTTGTATAGTCGTTTTTTTGAGATCAAGTGTAGTCCGTTCAGAATATCGTTCAATCAGAGTAGGAAAATTTGTGTAGATTACTGAATCTGATGCCGTATGTGATTGTAACCATTCTCCTGTTCTTTCAAAAGCTTCAAGTTGGGCTTTATACTGTTCATCAATAATAATATCTTTAGCTAATAAAAGGGAATTGATTGAAATTATCAGTAGAACACCAAAAATAATAACTTGTCGAAATTGTTTGCTTGACAGTTTGAATTGAAGGACTACAATTGTTTTCTGATATACCGATGCTAATATATGTTCAAGTTCTTTAAGGCCCTGTCCGGCAAAGAGCAAACAAATAGGAATAAGCACAGTAAGATACCTTGGTACAATAGAGGGCCAGACGTAAGACGGCCAACTGTAAGAAAGCAGATAGAAAATTAAGAGCAGATGAAAAAATAGATATCTCCTTCTAATCGTGAGGATAAATCCAAAAGCAAACAAAAAAAAACCGAGTGGTGTTAGACCAAAAGAGAGTTGTAACCAGAGCCTATAAAATCCGACAAATAAGCCAATTACAATCTGTGTTAATGAATGATAAGAGAACAAATAGTCAAGTGGGCTAAGCATCATAGTAGGAATTTGTGTGCCGAATTCCCTAAGGAAGAAAAATGCGCCATGATAATAACTCTCCCGGTTAAATACACCAAAAGTGAGATAGTCACGAATAAGCCATGGGAGAATTACAAGAATGGTTACAGAAATCGTGAGTATAATCTTCTTAATTAAGCCAAATTGTCTTTGATCTACAAATAGAAGACCGAAGTAAAAAACTTGAAAGATTAATATATAAAGTCCTTCAGGTCGCACTAGATAGAATATTCCAGATAGCAAGCCCATTAAAAGAAAATATTTGTAGTTTCTCTCATTTTTTGCCTTAATTGTAAAAAAGATGGCAAGGAGGAAAACAAAGGTGGATAACCCCTCCCTATACACACCTCCCAAATAAAAATCTGTACCCGCGAGGAAGAAAGGGTTTACAGCAAGAATTAACGCTGAGAATAATGCGGCTTTTTCATTTTCAAAAGTCAGTTTCACTAGCGCATATAGAACGAATATTGAAAGACTTCCAAAAACTATCGAAACAAGTTTTGCAGAAATATGATTGATACCAAAAATCAAGAAAAAGAGGGCAACAAAAAGGGGATAAAGGGGGGATCTTATCGCAGGAATGTCTCCATAGCCGACGGTATAGCCCTTTCCTTCTAATAGATGTCGTGCAGACCAACAATAGTAAAGACCGTCTGGATTAATAGCTAAAGTGAATTGCAAAAAAAAGATACGCAATAAAAATGAACATAAACAGACGGCAAGTGCTATTAAGTCATAGAACGAGAGCTTTATTGGAAATTTCGAAAGAATTTGCTGAATGGAAGTAGTCATGGAATGCACCATTGAAAAAGCATCCTCTTAAGACGATTTTTTTAGAGTTTGCTTACTGCTTTAAGACCAGCTTCATAAGCTTTTACATTTAGTTCTATAAAACGTTCCGGTACGGTATTCTTGATCACTTCAATAACTATCTCTGAATCGATCGGAATTGATCCTTTTGCCATAGCAGCTCCTAATAACACAATATTTGCCACTATAGATGCACCAAGTTCTTTTGCAATTGTAGTAGCATCAACAGAGTAGATATTTTGACAGAAGTGTTTCATTTGTTGAACTAATAAATCTAGGGAGGGATATTCTTTTTTCAAAATAGACAGGGAAAGAGGACGGATTTTATAATTGTTGAAAATCACCGCACCAGTGCTGCGGATACTTTTAATATTTCTTAAGGCTTCTATAGGTTCCATTCCAACAAGAAGATCACCCATACCCTCGGGAAATGTTGGGGCATAAACGTGAGTGCCCATTCGTAAATGTGTTGAAACGCTTCCTCCTCGTTGAGACATGCCATGTAGTTCGCTTTGAACAACTTGCAATCCAGCAGATAATGCAGAACCTCCCAAAATATGAGCAATTGTTAATACTCCGGTTCCGCCTACGCCAGCGATAAGAACATTGAATTCTTCAGTCATTATTTTGCCACCTCTTTGTAGATTGCACCACAGGGACAAACATTGATACACACACCGCATCCATCGCAAAGAACTTCTTCAATTCTCATCTGGTTTTTGGTAGTGTCCCACACGAAGGCTACACAACTGAACTCATCAATGCATGTTCTACAACCTTCACATTTCTCAGGATCAACTCGTGAGGGAATAATTTTGATGCCCTTTTTTCTCTTGATTCGATCTAATTGTAATGCGCAAACATGTCGTGCGATAACTACAGATGGACCGTCTTGATTTATCGCATCTTCGAAGATTTGGATAGTTTCTTTGAGTTTGTAAGGATCTGTTTTATAGATTTTTTGTATACCACAGCCTTTTACAAGTTCATCTATTTTAATTGCAGTTCCGCGGAAATCTCCAAGTTTACTTCCTGGTGATGGTTGATGACCTGTCATTGCTGTCGTTAAGTTATCTAAAATCACTAAAGTAAATCGTGCGTTATTTTGAACAGCATTTATTAAAGCTGGAACCCCTGCATGAAAGAATGTTGAATCTCCGATAACTGCAATTACTGGATTATCAACAACCTGCGCTGTTCCGCAAGCTATACCAATAGAAGCACCCATACATACCAACCAATCACCTAAGTGGAATGGAGGCGCAATGCCTAGAGCGTAACAACCAATATCATTTCCAACATATACTTCTTGACCTTTAGTTGCTTGTTTTATAGCATAGAAAGAAGCTCGATGAGGACATCCTGCACACAACTGCGGTGAACGGGATACAAGCAACTCTTTAGCAGTCTCAAATTCCTCATTTGCTGCATTATAGTCTACCGGAAGCGTTTTTCCAGAAATTTTGGCGAGTGCTGAAGCGACTTGTTTAGTAGACAGTTCAAATGCTAGAGGTAATAATCCTTGTTCCTTTCCAAAGATTGGTGTATTCAACGAGTTAACTTGAGCAATTGCACGAACATGTGTTTCCAACCAAGGATCTAGTTCTTCCACTACAAGAACTTTGTCTGCATTCTCAATAAATTCTGCAATCATCTTTTTTGGGAAAGGATAAGTCATTCCAAGTTTAAGGATAGATGCATTGAGATCTAGCCATTTTATTGCATCAAGGGCATAAGCATAAGAAATTCCTGAAGTAATAATACCCAATTCTGAGTCTTTCATTAAAGTTTTATTAAACTCTGAGTTCTCAGAGAGTTCTCGTGCTAGTTCTAAATTCTCCAGCAATCTTAGATGGGCAGGGCGTGCATTAGAAGGAACCATTACCCTCGAAATTCGACGTTCAAAATTAGGAGCTTTCCGATCTTGAATAGGACCAAACACAACATTACCATAAGTGTGAGCAATACGAGTTGTTGTTCTTAATAGGACTGGTTCTCTAGTTTTTTCAGAGATTTCAAACGCAATTCTTGTCATTTCAAGAGCATCTTGTGATGAAGAAGGTTCGAGCATGGGTAATCCTGCATGAACAGCATAATGCCTGTTGTCTTGTTCGTTTTGAGAACTCCAGCATGAGGGATCATCTGCAGTAATTACTACCAATCCACCATCAATACCAGTATAAGCTAACGAAAATAGTGGATCAGCTGCTACATTCGCACCAACATGTTTCATAGAGCAAATTGCACGAACTCCAGCAAAAGATGCACCTGCTGCGGCTTCGAGGGCTACTGCCTCATTTGTACTGTACTCGAAATAACCAGGCCATCCAAAACGACTAACCAAAGTAGCAAAGGTATCACCTATCTCTGAGGCGGGAGTACCAGGATATGTTGAGGCTAAACTAACCCCTGCTTCAATAGCACCTCTGACGATAGCCACATTACCCATCAGAAGCGTCTTTTTTCCAACGTCATCTTCTAGTATTTGCTTCAATACAATACCACCACAAAACACTTTTCTGATGAAAAGAAGATAATTATCTTAAGATCTCTATGAGCTATCAACAAATTAACTTATAAATTTTCATGCGTTTCTCAGGAATAAATGTTAGGATATGTAATATATTCTAAAAGCTTCTAATGAAGAGATGGGATTTATGGAAAAAAATGAATTGGAAATTCTTAAAGAACTCACAGAATCATTTGGACCTCCAGGTTTCGAAAGAGAAACAGCAAGCATTGTGAAAAAGTATGTGGAAGAATTTGCAGACGAAATCCTAACCGATAAGTTGGGCTCAGTCATGTTCAAAATCAATGGAAGTGCCGAGAAACCAGTTATTTTGATCCCAGGGCATATCGATGAGATTGGATTTGTCATTTCAGGAATAGATCAAACTGGGTTTTTGACATTTAACACCCTTGGTGGCTTTTTTGATCAAGTCCTTCTTGCACAGAGAGTAATCGTTAGAACCAGAGATCGCCTAGGGGTCATCAGAGATCGTCTAGGGGTCATAACAAGCATCCCTCCGCATGTTTTACCACGTGAAGAACGAAAAAAGGTGATAACAAAAGAAAAAATGTACATAGACGTCGGTTGCTCAAGCAAAGAGGAAGCAGAAGAAGAAGGGTTCAGAATAGGAGATCCTGTTGTGCCTGTTAGTCCATTTTCTATGATACGTGACGGGAAGCTCGCGGTTGGAAAAGCATTTGATGACCGTCTTGGAATTTTCGCTGCTATGATCGCCCTAAAAAGATTAAAAGAACAAGGTATCGAGCATCCCAACACCGTTTTAGGTGCTGCAACAACCCAAGAAGAAGTTGGTCTTCGTGGAGCTAGAACTACAGCCTATTTAGTTGATCCGGATGTTGCATTCGTTCTTGAAATAGATATTAGCAGCGATGTGCCTGGTGTAGAAAATTCTCGAGCTCCATCGAAAATGGGAGAGGGCATTGCAATTCTCACTCACGATGGTTCTATGATTCCTAACCAACCCCTCAAGGAATTCGTAATCAACGTCGCAGAAGAGGCAAATATAAAATATCAACTGTCTGCAATGCCTCGGGGAGGAACAGATGCCGGAGCGATCCATATTAGCCGTGTAGGAGTTCCATCAATTGTACTTGGTATTCCCACCAGGCATATTCATTCACATGTTAGTATGACATCAATTGAAGATATTGAACGGATGATTAATTTACTAATCGAATTGATCAAAAGAACAGACAAAGAAACCGTTACATCATTCACTTCAATCTAATGTAATAAAGTAAAACACGTTCGTAGTCAATTGGTCTCTTGGTAGTTAATTTGAATATTGCTATTTGATACAGTGCTCGCACAATGGTTATCAATTTAATTTGGAGGTGTGTCTTTTTTACATATCAACAGATTTAAAAGTGCCGCTAAACTTGCGTAAGACTCTTCAACGCCCTTTAGGACAATTAATTCGTGCAGATGATTCAAACTTCATAGAAAAGATAACAGAAATTGCCAATCAAGTACGATCGTTTAAGAACAAAATAGTCACGGTAGGAGATGTCGTGTCGTCAACACTACTTGAGGTGGGAGTGATACCTGATATTATTATAATAGATTTGAAAACTAAAAGGAGATCTTTACCTCCATCAAAAGTTGTTAAATGTGATTACTCTGTAGTAAATCCCGCTGGAATTATTAAGAAAGAGGTCTGGCCTTTATTAACTGAGCTCTATCAAAAAGGGAAAATACCGATACGACTTTATGTTGATGGTGAGGAAGATCTACTCGCAATTCCTGCAACCATGCTTGCCCCAAATGGGTCAATTATCCTCTATGGACAACCTGATCAGGGTATTGTAGTTTTATATGTCAACAATGATACAAAACAAAGATTTCATAATATAATAAAGGCAATGGAAAAATTAAATCAGACATAACATAATTAGCTAATAGTAAAAAAATCAAGTTTTGTTTATAGATTGTACCTATGTGTCTTTCAGTATGTAGTATACTAAAGTAGATCGATGTATACAGCTATAAGT
>JBHLOP010000246.1:0-3353 GCA_048940375.1 Promethearchaeota archaeon
CCGAGTAATTGAAGAACTAAGAGCAATCGTTGCCAAAAGAGGGCATCAAATCAAAGGGATCTCAATTGGTGGTAAGCATGTAATGTGTATAAAATCGAATGTACGCGATATCCTTGACGCAGAGATCTTAAACGACACCTGTAATGCAATTAAGAAGAAATGTTCCTTTTTTCAAAGAACAAAAGGATTCAATATTAAATTTTTGCTCGATAAACTCAATAAATGCCCAATGACTAGCCAGGATGTTCGCAAATTTTCAAAAATGCATGGATTATGCCCATTTGAACTACAGAAGAAATTATTGCCACATATGGACGTAATAACATTATCTTATCAATATTTTTTTAACCCAATACTACGATACTATGTTATTGAGAGATTTATTGAGTTGGCAAATTGTTTTATCATCTTAGACGAAGCTCATAATCTTCCCAGTATTGTAAAATCCATTATATCAATAAAACTTAAATTGTCAAGCCTCAAGAACGCTCTTGAAGAAGTACAGACTTACCCTCATATAGTACAACTCAAAAACCCTGAAATAATCAGTAACTTCTTGTCGAATATCTATGTGAAAACAATTGAATATGCACGTTCGAGAAGGTTGAGAGAGAACAAAGAGATCAAAATTACATCTAGAAAAGAAAAAGAGACTTTCCGAAGCCATATTTCCTTATGTACGGACCTTGATGAGCAAGAAGTTAACTTTTTAATCGATCGGATGATTACATGGGGCGAAATTATTAGAGATTATCGAACAAGCAAAGAGAATGTTGCGCGATCATCACTTTATAAGGTTGGAAAGTTTCTAAAATCAATGGAAAAGGCAGTAACAGATCCTGTCTTTGAAGTGATTTTAAAAAAGCTAAAATTCCATTCTAAAGAAATATTTCTTTTAGAGATCATATCATTTGACCCAAGACCTATAACACAGCCACTTTTTGACCGCGTACACGGATCACTTGCGATGTCAGGGACAATGCAACCTTTAAATGCTTATGCAGATGTAGTGGGTATTCTTTCACCGCTTTGTCAAGCTTTCAGTTCACCTTACTCCAAAGATAATTTTCTCGTGCTCGCTACTCCAAAGTTGCACACCAAAGGCGGCGGAAGAAATATGGCTTCTGGTATGCAGAAAGTGTATGTTGAGAGGATAATGGAAGTTGTAAAAAATACTGATGGCAATACAGGCGTTTTTTGCTCCTCATATGGTGTTCTGAGTTTACTAGAACCACTATTATCGAACAAAATCGATAAGATAGGAAAATTTCTGTTTGTCGAAAAGACCGATATGACAACTTATTGGAACGACAAAATGATTCGAGAATTTAAGGCACACGGAAATTTAAGTGGTGCAGTGTTACTAGGCGTTATAGGTGGACGAAATTCTGAAGGACAAGATTTTCCTGGCAAAGAAATGTCCTCTGTATGTATTATCGGTGTTCCCTTCTCACAGTGGAATGTAAGAACCAAATTAGAAATCCAATACAATGACCAGGTATTTCCAAAAAAAGGGAGACTTTACTGCTATACTATTCCTGCGATTAGAAGGGCTGCACAGGCAGCAGGAAGGTCTATAAGATCCCTTTCTGATAAAGCAGTTATCATTTTTATGGATCAACGTTACCTTTACCGCGCCTATAACAGATTTTTACCGATGTGGTTACGCGAAAACATGAAACAGGCGAATATAAAGCGAGGTAATCTTGGAGATATAGTTAATAGATTTTTTAGATAATCATTCTCTTTGTTTTTAGAATTACCTCTTTATAAACAAACTGAGCTCATTTTTACTGATGATATAAATGACAATTGAGGATATTCTGAAAAGAGAAATTGAATATTACGAGCAAAAACGTTACAAAAAAGCTACAAAGGAATACAAGAAACCAATATATGACGAGCCGATAACGTATATGGCGTGGTATAATTTAGGATTAGATCACTTTGAATTAGGTGAGTTCAGTAAAGCGATTAATTGTTATCGAAAAGCCTTGGAACATAATCCTAAAGCTGAAGACGTATGGAACAGCATAGGATTAGCTTTTGGAGCAATGGGTGAACATAAAAAAGAAGTTGACTGTTATCAAAAGGCGTTGAAACTTAATCCAAACAATGCAGATACATGGTACAACATGGGGGTCGCCTATTATGAGTCTGGAGAACCCAAGAAGGCGATTGAATATCAGAAAAAGGCAGTAAAAATTGACCCGGAACATACTTTTGCTTGGCTCTCTATGGCTGGAGCATATGGACAACTGGGAGATAGAATTAAAGTCGACGAATGCCAAGAAAAGGCAGCGGAATTTCTTAGATTTAATGCGATTTAATTTTTATTCTCTCTTATGCATACATTCCTAATTTTCAAGAATTTCTATTATAAGTGCATGCCTTTCAATTTAGATAATATTATATAATTTTACGACTGATTATTTAAAAATCTAAAATGTTCTTCACTTGTTTATTTAAAAATGGAGCTGAAAATATGCCTATTAAGAATGGAGATAAGATAAAAGTCGAATACACTGGAACGCTAGACGATGGGACTGTGTTTGACACATCAGAAGGAAGAGAGCCTTTAGAGTTCGAGGTTGGAGCTAGACAGGTTATAAAAGGATTTGATGAAGCGGTCCTTGGTTTAGAGATAGGAGAAGAAAAAAAAGTTAACCTAGCTCCATCAGAATCTTACGGTGAGTATGATCCAAATCTTATAAAGAAAATATCACTGGACAAATTACCACCAGGAGAAGAACCCAAGCCAGGAATGGTACTCGAATTAAGAACTTCGGACGGAATAAGCTTCCCGGCAAGAATAACAGAAGTCGCTGAACAAGATATAACTATTGATTTAAATCATCCATTAGCTGGAAAGAACTTAATTTTTCAAATAAAAGTTGTAGATATTTCCTAATTCTTTTTTCCTCTTTTAAACCTTTAAATGGATTTGTATAACGTAAAGTACGCTAAAAGATAACCCCGTCCAAATCAGCCAATCAAGAATTAAAAAAAACCAAATAATGACTTTCGGTGCCCCAGGATAAACAATTTGTTTTATCCACGGCAGGGGATAGCCCCAATATCCAACTCCAAGAAGATTTGGCGGCATATTTGGCAACAAACCCGAAAAAAGTGTTATAATTCCTCCAATGAAAAGTGAGGAGAGAACCAGTCTTTTTAAAAAGGTCCTGTTGATTGTCATAATCATCACTAGAAAAGGAAACTCAAAGGAAATATCTCACAATATTTGAGAAATCTTTTTAATTCAAGTATTGACAGTGGATACCAGACTATTTCAACCTATCTTTGTGTTGATCGCCCCCATAAGGGGTGCTTTCAATCTTAATTGACTGCTA
>JBHLOP010000247.1:0-3350 GCA_048940375.1 Promethearchaeota archaeon
TTGTAGACACACAGGCCGTTGTTATTAATTTTTGAATTTTTGCTCTTCTAAAATCGCATTCTGACCTTGTATCAATGTTAATATTGTTTTCTGAGACTTCAACTCGAATACATTCGTCAAAAGATTTTATCATGCCTTCTGAGAGGAGATGTCCAATGCCCAACTCCTTAATACTGTCTGGTGAGGCTAAAAGCGTTATACAATGTTTCTTATTAATAATCAGATTGAATGGAATCTCTACAGCGACATCATCCTCTATAATTTGACTTTCACTCAGTTGACCATTTTTTTGTTTGATACGTAAAGCGTTAACAGATGTTGTCATTTTCATTTGAATTCACAACTCAAGTTTTTAAAGCAAAATAACTCTCTTCTTTCAAAATCAACTCAAATATGTATTAGAGAGTGAAATTATTGTTAAAACCATCGTTCTTCGCAAAACTAATTTCAGTCATCTACTTGCCTCCCCTTGTCTCGCTTTGGTTATTCATCATTTTTGCATTTTATTCACCAGCTGAAATCGGTAATCCGTCTCTATTCTTTGTTTTCGTGGGAATTACTTTTTTCACGATTCTGCCTCTTATAACCTTAATCTTGCTTGCAAGGGGTCATGGACCTACTTTTGCTGTGCCACGTAATTCGCGAAATCCAAGCTACATTATTGTCTTTCTCGAATATATTGTTGGAACGTTGATCTTCTATCTTGGCGATGTAATAATTCTTTTCATTATTGGTCTAATTTATATCGCGATAATTACTGCTTTGATAGTTATCAATCTTTTTTGGAAAATTAGTGTTCATGCTGCTGGAATATCTGGTCCAGCTACATTCTGTTTATATATTTTTGGCCCACTTACAGTATGGGCAGTTCCACTTCTGCTATCTATTGTTCTTGTTATATGGGCTCGTTTACAACTCAAAGCACATACATTTTCTCAACTTGTAGCAGGCACACTGATAGCAAGCATTATAACTCTTATTTTTGCATACCTATCATTTTAAAGTATAAGAAATTCGGTTTGGCTCGTTATTATTTAAAAAAAGGAAAAGGGGCGCATTTCCTCTCTCAATTGACCAAAGGAATTCCATTGAAGGGTCTTTCATAACAGAAAGAATAGTTGTAATATTTCGATATATTTTATCTGTTTTCTGTTTTTCCGAAACCCTCCCCTACTTCATCCTTTTCTAGTTCTAAAATTTCTTTTAGTTCAAGATCTGTTTCTTTTACTTTAAATCTCTCTAGATCTTTCGCTTCCTCTTTCGCAATTTCTTCCGCAATTTTTGCAGCACGCCTGTGTCGTCTTACAATCTCTCCCAATTTCGGATATTCATAAGTCATATCGGCTTCCGATTTCAATTCTAATTCTTGCTTTCGAGCAAATCTTTTAACACTTTCAGAAAAGCCACTTCTGCTAATTAAGATCAACTTTAAGTCGCCAATAGCAACATTTTCATTTCTTAGAAGTCCTTTTAGTCGTTCTACTTGATAACACTGGTTAACTCCGACTACTCTTCCCCAGTCCTTTATGAGTAAAATTGCATAGGGATTCTCCTGTGCGTCCTTCAGGAGTAATACATCGCTTTTCTTATTAGTTGTACAAAGCATTCTCTTAATTGAAGGTATCTTGTAGGGCGGCCAATGAGAAATGTCGAGGGGTGCAAATCCCTTTTTTTTGTAGTATTTCACAGTTAACCATCGTAGGTTGAACAACGTTGCTTGTGCTATCGTTCTCACGTCCCCTTTTAGATTGCACATGCTTGTTTGATGGATTAGAGTAGAATCCTCACAGTATAATATGATTTGTTAGGCAGAGACAATACATCTCGGGAGTTGTTGATTGGGATTACTAGTTTATGACATTGGAATATAACGTCTAATGCCATCAACCAAACAAGAGTACTAAGATAACTCCCGACAAAAATGATTTATATTTGTTTTTGTTATTTTTGTTGGGTATTTAAGCGCTATTTAAGTCGGTAATTCTTTTTTTGCGAGCGCGATGGCGCGTTTATTCATGTATTTAAAAAAAAGTTGTTTTTATATATTAATATATAAAATAACAGCTTCTAATGAGTCTTATCAATCCATAACTTTATTGTGTCGATGACTGTTACTTTTGATGAGAGTCACTGATCCCTCTCAAGGAAGTCCTGGCCCTTGAGGGGGGAGGAATTGAGGGTGTGTTTCACGTGTACAAGCATTTCTCTACTTTTAAATATATGTTCTGGGATAGAGATACGTGGTCTCAAGGCATACCTCTCGGAGAAATGGAAACGGTTAATGATCCCAAGGATGATGAGCAGTACACTGGTAAAGCCCGACTCTAGATGAGGATTACAGGGATAGGGTCTGGTAAACGCCCCCATAAGGTAGCGTGCGATGTAGGTGAAACTCTATCTCATGTAGGTAGAGGACTGAGATCAAGCAAAGCTACAAGCCTCACTGCTTTAGCGTGAGGTAGTTTACACTTACACTGAGGGGAGTCTGTATTTAAAAGATATGACGATGCAATGCTTAATTACAGTAAACCGTACTATGACATTAAGTTCTTCCAGAGATCTTTTCTCAGTAACGGAAAGGGAAGCACTTGGATTTTTCAGATTGAGGTTCATTAATGAGGCGAACTGGAATCGTCAATCTTCCACTTCACGGTGGAAAAGCCCCAAGATGGCTATTCAGCAGAATGGTAAAACTCGCTACTGAGATTACTCTTTTTATGATCACCGAATTCGGAAAAGATGAGTTTATTAGACGGATTACAAACCCTTACTGGTTTCAAGCACTTTCGTGTGTTCTTGGATTTGATTGGCATAGTTCTGGAACGACAACGACAACATGTGGGGCAATAAAAACTGCACTTCAAAAAACTGAATGTGGCATCTCTGTAACTGGAGGAAAAGGAAGATTTTCACGCCAGACTTTATCTGAGATTGAAACAACTGCTGAAACTTTTTCATTAACGACTCAAAAGACTGAAGAGTTAAAATATTCAAGTAAACTTTCAGCTAAAGTCGATAACAACTGCGTTCAAGATGGGTATCAACTTTATCATCACTGTTTCTTTTTTACAGAAGATGGAGATTGGGCTGTGGTTCAACAAGGGATGAACAGTTCAAATCGTTATGCACGAAGGTATCATTGGTCTTCAGAGGCTATAGTTTCTTTTGTGAGTGAGCCTCATGCAGGTATTGCATGTGACAAGGTAGAAAAACGTGTTTTGGATTTAACTGCAAAACAAAGTTCTGAAACACAACAAATAAGCCTTGATTTAATAAAAGACAACCCGAAACACCTAGAGAAATATCTTCACCCATCAGAACAACGACTAATCACTGATTATTCTAATGAT
>JBHLOP010000248.1:0-3339 GCA_048940375.1 Promethearchaeota archaeon
AATAGCATGAATCTCATAAAATGCATCATCTAGTTTTACAAAATCTCCAACTTGTAAATGCGGGATTCTGACAGAAATATAAATCCGATATTGTCTTTTACTTGTTGATTTGTCAAATCCAACGAGTTTTGAGGTTGTTTTTATTTGTGCAGCAACTGAATCTCGAAGTGTTGAGGCAATTGTAGTAGCAGAATGAGACGATACAAAATACAAATCCATACCTTCATTTTTTTGAACGATTTTTGACACAATAGATTGAGGAGGTTCTTTAAATCGATTTTGTAATATGTTTTCAATTAATGATAGAATTTTGTCACGTTCTTCTGGAGAAAGAGTTCCTTGCGCCCCACGTAACTGAAGTATAGCTTCGTAAGACCCACTTTTAACTCGGGAACATCTTGGACAAGGTTGATATTCAAAAGAAATTGAGAGTTTGCTTGTCTCGCTGTATGGTTCTGTTGCAAAATAACTACGTTTGATAGTAACTATTACGTCTATTTCTTTTGGAGCCTCATCCAACGAAAACTCGGGTTCAATAGAAATGAGTTCATCCAATTTTTGTAGATCTATACTTTCTTTCACCTTTTTTTTGACAAAAGATTCAATAAATTGAGTTAGATTGCCAGAAGAAGGATAATACCATCTGCTACCACTCTTAGTCGCAATACAATAAGGACATATAAGAACAGACACGGGTTTTTTGAAAGTGATAGCCGGTAGTTCCTCTTTATAACATTTAGGACAAAGAGTGCCAATGAGAGATACTTCAGGCTCAGATTTTCCGCATTTGATACAGAAACGTGTAGGTGAAGGTATAAAAGTCGCCCCTTCTTAAGTTTATTATTTCAACACACGATAAAGGAAAAGGGGGAGAAGGGCATAGATTACCTGGTGACTACATACAAATTATTTGTGCGTGAGGAACTCCACAAATACAAATAACACTATGTTCACTGATTATGCCATCATCAATCATTTTTGAGATGATTTTTTCCCCAAGGACATTTATGATAGTAGCACCATTCATGGCTTGAATACCATCTTCTAATGTACCCAAGGTTCCTTTATAGAAATCCGCTTCGATATTCAGTTTTCTATTACCGTCAGAGAATTTTTTTCCGATTATATCAGCATCGCATACTGCTACCATAATATCCTTTTCTGTTTTAAAGATTCGAAAATACACTTTTGTCATTGGGATTTCACCAAGGACGATCTTATACTTTGATCTTCATTCTTATTTTAGTTTTGTAACTGCTTCTTTTGCACCGCATGCCTCACATTTAATAAAATGATAAGGGCCTTCTTTTAACAGAATTGTATCTGGAGATGTGCACGTTGGGCAAATGAGGTAGCGTTTGGCATAGCGTTCAATCAAACTATTAAGGAAGTTTTTCGAGAATTTTCCTTGAAATATAGCTCGTGTTCCATCCACAGTGCCTGCAGTCGCTAATTCTCTAGTCAAGAATTTCAAAATATGTGCGGGGTCTCTATTTAATTTGCCAGTAATATCTTTCCAATTCTGTACCACAGTCCTGTTACCTTCTATGAAAAGGTCTACGCTTGGTATTTCGAATCGCTTATGATGGTAAATGTCTGGAGGGACTTGTTCTTTTGCCTTTTTCAGCAGTTCACCATAATCAAAGAAATCAGCATCCATAATATATCACCTCGTTATAATTCTTTATAGCGACCTGGTTCTGGTTCATATATGACTCCTTCGTTTAGTAAATCTAATATAATTGTTTCTACAGCATCTTCATCGTTTCCTGGTGAATTTTCTACGATTTCTTTATAAGATGCGCCTTTCCCTGTGTCAAGTGTTCTTATAAGGTTCATTACTTCTTTTCTTATGTCGATTTCACTTCCTTGTGGAAGCTGCTTTTCAATTTCTTCAGTATGTTCAGTTTTTTCTGGTTCTTTTTTTAGTTCTTTTTCGTATTCTTTCTCGGGTTTTGTTTTAGTTACGGTTTTACTGCCCATCAGGTTTTGTAACTCTAGAATTTCTAGCTGACGTAGCAGCTCAACATTAACATCTTTTACAAGAATGACATTTTCAGGAATTATGAATAATTCTCCATCTTCTTGTTGACGTATTTTTCCAATAACGTCAACAACGTCCCCAATCTTATAATCTGCAAGTGCGTCTACATCTTCCCGCCAGGCTTTTAGTCTAATTGTATCAGTTGCATCATCCAGCGTGAAGGACGTGTATTTTTTTTCTACATTGTCGTATCTCTGCACTATTGTACATAAGAGTCTCACCCTAGTGACAGGACCAATCGAGGTATCTAAGAAGGCACCTGTTTCTTTTCGAACATACGAACCGGCATATAAGTTGGAGATATGCAATTTATATGCAGTCAGTCGGGGTCTTAACTTCATAGTTTTCATTTCCTGAAAGTATGATAAACTGATCTATCAGACGTGCAATAATATATTCTCAATTTAATTTATATAGATCGTGTTCAAAACACAATCAAAGTTCACTGACATAACGTATTAAAAGGACTTCTTCGTGTTTACTTCACTTTTACTCTTACGACGGTATTAGCATGTCGAGATGATTAGCGTTTGTCTTAAAAAAGATGGTAAAGCAGTTTTCTTAGGTTCAAAAGGAAAAAATAAAGAACTCTTAAGCAGTTGCACCTGCGAGCGCGGAAGGACAAGGACACAATTTTTCCTTCGGAATTAGATGTACGGCTTCTCTTAGAATTTTTTTCACATTTTCGATGTTCTGACCGAAGATCACACCTACTTCTTCATGTGAAATTTTTTGTTGCATCCCAGCTGCGAAGTTTGTACTCATGGAAATACTTGCATAGCACAGTTCAAGTTCTCGCGCTAAAACAGCCTCAGGAGCCGCAGTCATACCAACAACTGTTGCACCTAAGATGCGAAAGGCATTGATTTCTGCGGGAGTCTCGAAGCGAGGTCCAGAAGTTCTTACATAGACGCCTCCGTCTCTTACAGGAACTCCAATTTTGCTAGCACTCTCTAAGAGTACACTTCGTAATTCAGGGCAAAAAGGCTGACTCACGTCGATATGAACTGTGCCCGAAACTTTTCGACCATCTTTGAGTTCAATTGTTGTATCGCCATCATAAAAGGTATAGGGTTCCTCTTTTGTCATGTCTAAAAACTGGTCAACGACACACATATTTCCTGGAGGGAGATCTGGATCAAGAGTTCCAACGGCATTTGATACAAGTATTCTTTCCACGCCGAGTTGCATCAAACCGTAGATATTTGCTCGGTAATTTACCTTGTGAGGCGGAATTGCGTGTGAAACCGTTTCATTCCCTGGACGTGAATGTCTAGGAAGAAATGCAACCTCTA
>JBHLOP010000249.1:0-3322 GCA_048940375.1 Promethearchaeota archaeon
GTGTTTTTGGAATTCACCATCAAACCAATTGACATCACCTCTGGAAAGAATGAGGTCATTTTACATGAATCTGATGCTACAAAAATCGGATTTAAAAACGGCGATCGACTCAAGATAAGACAAAGTGAAGTATCAACAATTGGTATGGTTGAAACCACTAAGACAGTCGTAAATGAGGGCGAAATCGGAATTTATAAGGATATTTTAGAAAAATTTGCTTTTGAATTACGTGCAGGAGTAGAGGTTACAGCTGTAGGACGCCCTGATTCCTTCTACTTCATAAAAGAAAAAATGAAAGGTGAAAAACTAACAAAAGACAAGATTTATTCAATTGTTGCTGATGTTGTTGCAGGAAACCTCTCTAATTTAGAACTTGCGGCTTTTATACTTGCTGAAGAGTTTTTTGGATTAGACATGGAGGAAGTTGGAAACTTAACTAAGGCAATGGCAGAGACAGGACAAATGATCGATTTTGAGGAAACTGTGTATGATAAGCATTCGATTGGAGGTTGCCCCGGAAATAAGGTGACCCTACTCATCGTGCCTATCGTTGCATCTTCCGGGTTACTCATTCCCAAAACCTCAAGCCGTGCAATTACTTCCCCGGCCGGTACTGCGGACACTTTTGAAGTATTGGCAGATGTAAAATTTAGTATAGACGAACTAAAAGAATTAGCAAAAAAAGTTCGAGGAACAATAGTTTGGGGAGGTGCTCTTAATCTTGCTCCCTCTGATGATATTTTCATTCACCGTGTTGAACATGGACTCGGCATAGATCCATTGCCTCAAATGATGGCGAGCATTTACTCAAAAAAACTGGCAACTGGTGTGGATTTTCTAGTTCTGGACATTCCTACACTTACCCGATATTATGAAAGAGGTGCAAAGGTCGGCAGTATCGACGAGGCAAGTACTCTCGCTAGACAATTTGTTGAACTTAGTGACCGAATAGGAATAAAAACTGAAGCCGCAATCACTTATGGAGGACAACCGGTTGGTCATGCAATTGGCCCTGCATTAGAAGCGCGAGAAGCACTTCAGGCATTAGAAGGGCTTAGACCTTCTGCTAGTTTAATAGAAAAATCATGCTCATTAGCAGGAGTACTTCTTGAGATGTCCGGAAAAGCAACTAAAGGTCAAGGAAAGCAACTTGCTGAAGAAATTTTGAACTCAGGAAAAGCATTAAGCAAAATGAAAGAAATAATTGAAGCACAAGGCGGTAGTCCTGCTGTCAAGTCGCAAGATGTTGCTATAGGCAATTATAAGGCGGAGTTGCACTCATCCAGCGATGGCTATATCGTAAGAGTCGATAACAGTCAGATCGTAAAAATTTGCAATGTAGCAGGAACTCCTCGTGACAAAGGTGCTGGAATATTACTCCATGCAAAGGTGGGTTATAAAGTGAAAGCAGGTGACTTACTTCTTGAAATTTATTCTAATAGTGAATCACGGCTCTCAGCGGCGCATGCATTTGCCATAAAAAACAATCCAATTGTGTGTGAAGGCATGTTAATTAAAAAAGTCTCCGATTTCACTTAGACGGCAAGTTTTTCATAAGAAGAGATCAAATTCCTACGTTCTTCATTGAGCTGCTGCAATTCTGAAAGTTTCTCAGAGAATACATTTAAATTTTCAATGCCGGCGCCTACAAAATTCTCGTTTATAATTTCATTTTTAAAGGAAATTACATTCTCTTTTAACACTTTCAGTTCAGTAAGAATATTGGATTCAAGAACTCGTACAAATTTGAAATCAATATTTTCAATTTTCTTGACTTCAAAATACGTTGAAAATCCATAATCTGGATTGCTTACATCGTTGTAAAAGTTTTCAACCAAGTTAATGATTGAGTCCATTTGAGTCCATGAATTCAAAAGCTGTAACTCGATGAATTTTACATGGACTTCCTTTAATGCGTCTCCTATCGCAACTAATCCTGTCTTTAAGCATCCTCTCACGATTTTTTCAGCGCGATTCCTACCTTCAAGATCGATATACTCTTTATCATCTGGTAGTTTATCAGGATTAATAATGGCAAATTTGTCCTCTGAATCACCCTTTGGCGTAATCTTATGTAGAGTGTCTTTTGACATTTTCTTTATTTTTTTCCACACCAAATTGAAAACCACCCTGGATAATTTAGATGATTAGTAACTGTTAATCTGCTCGTAGTAAAAGTGTCTATATCATGGATTCGCTTATTACGTTTTAGGTTAAAGGCACACATACCTTATCTAAAATATTTCATTCTGTATTTTATTTTATTCTATTCTATTTTCTTCAACTGACCTTTGAAAAGGTCGATAATTTCCTGTTGGGATGTCGCTTGTTCAGCTGTTTTATCATCCCTTATACGTCCAGTGAACCTTGGGAAACGCATAGCTAGACCGCTTCCCTGTCTTATCTTATCTAAAGCGCATGTATGCACTGGCGAAAGTGTTAGTTCAGCAGCTTGAACCTCTAAAACAACAACTGGTTTGATCCATATGTCTGGAACTGTTGAGTTTTTGATAAATACTCGAGGTGGTTTCTTCGAGACGCGATGTTGATCTAATGATTTTTGAAGAGTCTCCAAATGTTCGTCTGTAAAGCCACTCCCCATTCTACACACGCTTTTAAACTGATTTTCGATAGGGTCATAACACGCCATGAGAAGAGAGCCATAGAAACCTGTGCGTGCTCCGTATCCCACATAAGCTCCAATTACAACCAGATCAAGGGTATCTGCAATTTCACTTTTGTAGTCTCTTTTAAATTTAATCCACAACCAGCCTCTTGCACCCGCCTGATAAATGGATTCATCTTGAATGGATTTTGCCATAATACCTTCGCATCCCTTTTCAATCGCTAAATCGAAAAATTCTTCCAACTCTTCATCAGTTGAAATTTCTTTTTGAGTCGCAAGTTTTAGTTGCTCTGTTTCATCCACGATGCCCTCTAGTGTTTTTCTACGAAGAGGATAACTTTGCATCGTAAAATCTTCGTTCTCAAGGTATAAAAGGTCAAATAAAAAAAGTGTGATCGGAACGGCTTCCATTGCTTCTTTTATACCATATTTTCTTCGTCTTTGCATAAGCTCCTGAAAAGGACGTAATTCTCCCGTTTCAACATTGTATGCAACAACTTCTCCTTCTATAATAGTCTTATTTGCACGAACTTGTGTTTTAACCATGGCACATACGTCAGGATATTGTTCACTAATTTCTTCAAGCCGTCTCGAAAAAATAAGCACATTTTCACCATCTTTGTGGATCTGAAGCCGTTCTCCATCGTATTTAAATTCTGCAACAAACTTTCCATCTAATTTTTTAAAGATCTCTTC
>JBHLOP010000250.1:0-3310 GCA_048940375.1 Promethearchaeota archaeon
ATTGAACTGTCAAACACAGGTTTTTCTCCAATTTGCTGTTCAATAAAATCAGGTTTCACGTATACTTTTTGAAGAGGGAATTCGTTTATCTTAGATGAAACAGGATATGGCTTATCTCTAGGAAGAACTTTTATCTCAAAATCAAATTCACTTTTGTTTTTCAAGAGAGACTTAATAATCTGATGGAAAACGTTTGAAAGTCTTTCGCCATAGCTATGAAATTTCTTCTTAGATAGTCCTATCAAAACAGATTCCACGCCCTCTTTTCAATTTAGTATTGTTAATAGTTGTCATAAACTCCATAGATTTTTATGTGTAAAACTTTCTCTTTATCATAATGCATGTCATAAAATAGACCGTATCTTTTACAGAGCCAATGGAGTTTCTTCGCAAATGTTCCACTTGCATCTTTCACTTGAAACGTTACACTTAATGAATTTTTGATAAGGGTATCAATGACGTGCCAATTGAACGTTCTTATAACATCTTCTTTCGTAGGAGGCTGGTTTTCTATACGAATTAATCTTTGATTACTCTCATCGTCCAACCAAAGTAATTCTTCCAGCATATTAATATCAACAGCAAAAAAATCAGCAATTTTCTTGAGAAACTCCTCTTTACGTTTGCTTGACAAAAATCCTGCTTCATCTTCATTAATTCTATTAAAAAGAAATACTCTTAACTCACTTGGGGATTTAATGTCTTCCTTTAGAAACTTTGACTTTTTTGATTCAAAAACATCGAAAGAAGGCAATTGGAACTCATAGTAACGTCCAAGGGTTTGTAAAATACAACTTCCTGTCTTATAGTCTCCAAAAATCTCAATTATTTCATTCTTTTCAAATTTTTCTTGCTTAAGTTCTTTAGTGACAAACTCCTCAAAATGATTAATAGTTTTTTTGATTTTTACAGCAATTTCTTTGTTTTGGCTTGAAAGAAAAAAAGGTTGAAGGTACCTGATGTTATTTTTTTTGGCTAGTTTGTACTTGAGTAGGCGAATTGGAAAGCCCATTGGGATCCAAGTCCACTAGAATTAAAAGATCATGCTTCACAGGAATGGTCATGTCCCTCTTCATCTTTAGGCCCTGGTCTTGGTCTTCCTTCTTTTTTCGCCCGATAATCCTCGATAGCCGCGTGAAGTGCATCTGCCGCTAAATTCGAGCAATGCATCTTTCTTGGTGGCAGTCCATCTAGCTCATTGGCAACGTTTTGCCTTGTGATCTTCATTGCTTCGTCAAGAGTCATTCCTATTGCTAACTCTGAGGTCATGCTGGAGGTCGCAATTGCACTCCCGCACCCAAACGTCTTGAACTTGATATCTTTAATTGTTTCTGTTTCTGGATCAACGCGAATGTAAAACCACATCAAGTCTCCACATACTGGATTCCCAACTTTTCCGATACCGACGTTATCGTCGTCTGGCAACTCTCCAACATTTCTTGGGTTTCTAAAATGGTCTAAAACCTTTTCTGAATAAATTCCTGCCATTTTTAAGCCTCCTTCAGTTCTATAGGAGTTAACGGTGATAACTTCCGTAATCTTTTGACAATAGGGGGCAAAGCTTCGATTACACGATCCCCATCATCTTCTTTTGTCCATCTTCCCATAGTAAATAGAATTGATCCATGCACCAATTCGTGAGGTAAGCCACATGCTCTAAGTACATGAGAAGGTTCTAGCGTTTTAGCAGCACATGCTGAGCCCGAACTGCATGCAATACCCTTTTCGTCTAGGTCAAGGATAAGAGACTCACCTTCAATATAACTAAACCTTACATGCACATTATTTGGAAGTCTTTTAGTAGGATGACCATTTAAATATGATTCGGGGATATTGTCAAGAATTCCTGAAACCATTTTATCCCTAATTTTTTCTATGCGATTGTTTTCGTGGGTCATTTCTTCTTGGATAATTTCAGCTGCTTTTCCAAAACCTACTATACTGGGAATATCTTCAGTACCACTTCTGATTCCTCTTTCTTGCCCTCCTCCTTGTAAAACTCCCTGAATTCTCACGCCTTTTCGGACGTAGAGTGCACCAGTACCTTTTGGGCCATAAATATCATTTGAGGAAATAGAAAGAAGATCGATATTTTCATCAACAACATTTATTGGGATCTTACCAATTGCTGCTACGCCATCAGTGTGAAGATATATCTTATTTTCCCGCGTTATCTTGCCAATTTCCTTAATGGGTTGTATAGAACCCACTTCACCATTTGCGTACATCACAGAGACTAAAAATGTTTTTTCAGTAATTGCGTCACTAATAGCACCAGGATCTACCATTGCATATTCATCCACAGGTATTACAGTTACTTCAAAACCCTCCTTCATAAGTGCTTTAGTGATGTTTATTACAGACATATGTTCTACAGCCGTAGTGATGATATGGTTCTTACCTCTAGCGCGATATGCAGTACCCTTTATAGCGATATTGCTACTTTCTGTTGCACCTGACGTAAAGATAATCTCGCGTTTCGGATCTTCAGCACCGATTAATTGGCCTATCTTGTTTCGGGCTTCTTCCATTGGTTCTCTCACTTCAGCGCCAAATGAGTGAAAAGAAGAGGGATTTCCAAATTTTCTAGTAAAAAAGGGCATCATAGCCTCAACAACTCTAGGATCAACTGGTGATGAAGCAGTATAATCCATATAAGCACGTGTGTCATCTGCTGACATTTCCATTAGCCCCAAATCATTCAAAATAAAATTGTTTTAAGATTGTTTTATCATATATTGTTTTACTTCTTATTTTAGTTACGATAGAAACATAAAGAAAACTCATATAAGTAGATCATATTGTCTCTTTATTTTCTTCGGAATGCGGTTGAGACTTCAAGTGTTTCCTTTGTTACGAGTTCGTACAAGATGGCTTTTGAACGTGTCTCAGAAGGTCGCAAAATTCTTCCTAATCGCTGTATGAACTGTCTTTTTGAACCAGAGCCACTAACTATAACACCTATATTGGCATCTACATCCCATCCTTCATCTAAAACTTTCCCTGTAACAAGTTTGGAGTACTTGCCGTTTCTAAAACTATCAAGAACTATCCTTCGTTCTTCAAGTTTAGTCTTATGTGTGATTTCTGGAATAAGAAATCTCTTTGTTATTGCACGCACTATTTCATTGAATTCGCAAAAGATAATGACCTTATCTTGTTTATGCTGTATCAAGAGTTTTTCAATTATATCTAGTTTTTTTTCACCACCAAAAGATAACTTTCTGGCTTTTTGGCGTGCTAAAAGTGCTTCCCTAGCTTTTTTATCGCGTCCAGACCTTAAAACCAACTTCTCATAATCAAAAACCTT
>JBHLOP010000251.1:0-3310 GCA_048940375.1 Promethearchaeota archaeon
CTTAATGAAGTTTGTCCCAAAAAGATTTGCATATTATGTCATCAAAATGCAGATCCAGATGCCATTTGTAGTGCATTTGCACTATCAGGACTTCTAAAGAGGCTTATTCCTGAAGTTAAAATACAATGTTTTTCAGATGGACTAAGTAAAGTTTCTAAGAAAGTTGTAAAAAGACTAAGAATGAATATTTCTACTGGGAACGATCTTAATGAGTGTGATTTATACTTCTTAGTAGATACTAGTAATTTTGAACAGTTAGGAGTCCTTAAAGACCATGTAGGAGAAGTATCTGAGCCAATAATAATAGTAGATCATCATCAATACCATCCCGAAGGAAAAAAAATCTCTAACCTATACATACATGATGATACGGTATGTTCAGCATCCGAAATAGTGTATAATCTCTATAAGAAACTAAATATGATCCCTAGGTCTTTAGATGCTTATGCTCTGCTAATTGGCATCACGTACGATTCAAGACATTTCATATTAGGCACTCCAGATACTTTTGAGTCAGCTACAACATTAATGCGTCTTGGAGCAAATTATGAAGAGATTATTGAGCTTCTGAGAAGTTCCTTGGACTATTCAGAACGTATTGCTAGATTAAGGGCTGCAAAGCGTCACATCATTCACATCATAGAAGGATGGATAATCATCGTTTCAAATATAAGTGCATTTGAAGCATCAGTGGCAAGATCCTTGCTTGATCTTGGAGCTGATATAGCGTTAGTAGCTTCAGAACATAAGAAAGAAAAAAAAGTAAGAATTAGCGGTAGAGCAAAAAGAGGAATAACACGAGAAACGGGACTAAATTTAGGTAAGATATTTCAAAAAATTGGTCCACTTATTAATGGTGAAGGAGGAGGTCATCAAAATGCCGCAGCTTGTAACGGAACGACTAATCTAGACGCTGGAATAAAAGAGATATTAAAATTGATTAAAAAAGGTCTCATAAAAAAAGAAGATATCATTCAAGAGAATCAACATTAAAGATCTAGGCTTATCGTAAAAATTATTGTTATTGTATAAGAAATGCAAGGAAAAGAAAATTATGGAGAATATAGTCCAAATTAGCGATTTAGAATTTAGTTATGGCACCTCTAAACAGCCAGCTATTCACGAAATCAATTTAAACATTAATAAAGGAGAATATGTTGTGATAGCAGGTCTTAGCGGTTGCGGAAAGTCAACATTTTGCCGATGTATCAATGGTCTTATCCCACATTTTTATAGATCAGGTATTATGAAAGGAAGTGTTATGGTTGATGGATTAGATACACGAGAACATCCTCTCTACGAAATAACTCAAAAGGTAGGAATGGTTTTTCAAGACCCCGAATCACAATTAATGTCACTATCAGTGGAACGTGATATTGCATTTGGTCCTGAAAACCTTGGGCTTCCACGAGAGGAGATTAGAGCACGTGTAGAAGAGGCTCTAGAATTAACACAAATTCAACATTTAAGAGAAAGAGCCCCTCATGAACTTTCAGGAGGAGAACAGCAACGTGTGGCAATAGCAAGTGTTTTAGCGCTCCAACCAAAAATACTAGTCCTAGATGAACCTACTGCTAATTTAGATCCTGTAAGTGCAGTAGATATACTTAATATAATCGAAGATTTACGAGTCCAAAAGAAAATAACTGTCATAATCGTTGAACATCGACTTGAATTAGTACTTCAAAGTGCTACTCGACTGCTTATTATACACGATGGGGGGCTTGTATATGACGACAAACCTGAGAAGTTAATAGCAAAAAATATTACACCAGATGAGACATATGGAGTTCAAATACCTTCGTTAGTTCGATTATTTATGCAATTGATTAATGAAGGAATTTCTATCCATAAAATTCCGTTTAATGTACCACAGGCCGCATCAGTTATTCTAAAAGAACTGGGATTAATTAGGAGTTCCTCAGAATGAGTATTGTAGTTGAAAATGTAGATTATACATATCCTTCTGGTGTCACAGCTCTAAATAATGTCTCTCTTAAAATAAATAAGGGAGCTTACGTCGCAATTATGGGTGCAAACGGTGCTGGAAAAACGACATTAATAAAACATTTTAATGGATTACTAAAACCTACAAAAGGGAAAGTCCTTGTAAATGAAATAGAGACAACAACAAATTCTGTTGCTGAAATGGCAAAAATTGTAGGATTTGTTTTTCAGAATCCAGATCATCAATTATTTTTAACAACAGTAGAAGAAGAAATTAGATTTGGACCAACAAATTTTGATATTCCAGAAGATCAGATTCAAAAGGATATGGAAAGAGTTTTAACGTTTTTAAATCTTAAAATCCTTCTCGAACGTTCACCATTTTCTTTAAGTGAAGGAGAAAGAAAAAGAGTAGCACTAGCTTCCGTACTTGTAATGAATCCTGAAATTCTCATCCTTGATGAACCAACAATGGGGCAAGACGCGATACAAAAAAGAAATATTGCAAAAATAATATCAGAACTAAACCATCAAGGACGAACAATTGTTTTAGTAACTCATGATGTTGAATTTGTAGCAGAGTATCAACCTCGCGTTATTTTAATGGCCAATGGCAGCATAATCGCAGATGGAATGGCAAAAGATGTTTTGACAAACTTAGATACATTGGCTCAAACAAAATTACGTCCACCACAGATTACAGCATTAGCCTGGGAAATCGCAAAACACGAGGAGTCCTTTCCGAAGGATCTAATTTCGATTACTGAAATGAAAATAAAATTGTTAGGACTAGGACGATAACCATGATGCTTTCACCTTTATCCGCATTTGAATTTAAAAGAAAAGATACATTTGTTCATCATCTTGATCCTAGAACTTTGTTATATTTCGTTGTTGTTACATCAATCATCATTTTGCAATTTCAACAACTAATTCCTGTTGTTATCATCTTTTTTACACTTATCCCCCTTCTATTTATAGCTAGAATTATTCATGAGTGGCTGGTTTCCTTAAAAGGTTTCATATTTCTTATACTCATCATTTTCATTATAAACGTGTTTTTTAGCTCATCAAATACCCCTCATCCAACCACATTTGCCTTAAGTATGGTCTTCCGTCTTCTTGCTTTAGTGACTGCTTTTGCATTATTTTTCCAAACAGTACATCCTGATGATCTGGGACAAGCTCTTGTAAAATTAGGACTGCCTTACGAGTTTTCTTGGGCAATAACCACTGCATATCGCTATGTCCCTACATTAGCACGGGAGGCGCAACAAATAATTGATGCACAAATGTCAAGAGGGATTGAATTTCAAAAAGGAAACTTTTTGAAACGAATAAAAAACTACATCCCACTTATAGT
>JBHLOP010000252.1:0-1657 GCA_048940375.1 Promethearchaeota archaeon
TGAAAACCCTATAGTGATCCATAAAAATGATACAGATAGTAATTTTGCTTTTAGAGGAATACCATTTCCTTCATAGTAATTTCTTATATAACTACCAAACCATTTATTGCTCATTAACCAATTGTATAGTTTTTTTGAACTCCTTGCATAACAATAAGCAGCAAGCAGGAGAAAGGGCGTAGTAGGCAAAAGCGGTATAAAAATTCCAATAATTCCCAGTGCTAAAGAAAGAGTTCCTGTAACAACTAATGCACCTTTAATCAGTTTCTGTCGAAAAGTAAGAGTTATATTGGCATCATCGATATCCTTTTCTTCGCCTTTGTCCATTGTTCCACCATCATTTCTGCATTGAACACTATAGTTTACCTGTTTTAAAGTACGTTGCAATTTTTTCAGCGATTTTTTCTTGTTCTCTCCAATTACCATAGACAACGTCCTTCGAAATCAATTTCTTAATCATTTTTCTGAGATTTTTGTCTATTTTTCCTGCTGGTGCGTTCTTGAAAGGTGTTGAGGGTAAGGGCATAAATGTATGTGCATGAATTCTTACTTCTCCAGGTCCCATTTTAACTAAATCGCTCATAACCTTTATCGTAAGCTCAATATCTTCTTCAGTTTCTTCTGGCAATCCAAAAACAAAATCTACATTGGCTTTAAGCCCTTTTTTCAGCGAAAGTTCTACGGCATCATAAACATCTTCAACAGTATGCCCTCTATGACACAATTCCAAAATTCTTTTACTTCCTGATTGTGCGCCAATAATCAGGTTATCATTATGTGCGTATTTTAAAACTAAGTCTATAGTTTCCTCGGTCACTTGTTCAGGCCTTACTTCCGATGGAAAGCTTCCTACAAAGATACTTCCTGGAGAAAAAATCTTATTGACATTACTAAGTAATTCTTCTAGTTTAGTGAGGTTTAGTTTTTTTCCATCTGGCGAGCCATAGGAAAACGCACTTGGTGCAATGAATCTAAGAAATGTCAGATTTCTCTTTTTCATAATTTGAACATACTTACAAATCGCTTCGACACTTCTATGCCTTATTTGACTGCCAAAGAGGTATGGTGTTTGACAGAAATAGCAAAAATAGGGGCAACCTCTCGTTATTTCGATGTACCCGTATCTATTATGTTTGACAGCAAAAGGTGGATAGGTATCTAGATCGATAGGCGGTCTTCGACCAGTGTAGCAATATTCGCCTTCATCGTCCAAAAAAGCGATTCCTTTGACACTACTATAAGTTTCATTGTTATCAATCTTTTTAAGAAGTTCAATTAATGTTTCTTCCCCTTCTCCTCGTATGACTACATTAAATCCCATCTTAAGCGTTCCTATTGGATCTCCTGTTGGATGAGGACCACCGGTTATGTATAGAGGTTTATTGCGGTATTTTTTTCTTAATTCTCTAATCAGTTTGTAGGTATCCCAAAGTTGAGGTGTGCAGAAAGAAATCCCAATGATTGCTTTTTCATATTTATTGATAATGCTTTCTAATCCTGAAATGAGCTCCTTTTCATTACTGATAAAGTAGATTTTTAAATTATCAAAATATGGATCAGTCTCAAGAGCCCCTACTAACGCATTAAAGCTAAACCTAGTCTGCTTTGAATAAAATAACACTAGGGCAACTTTGTATTCCATAATTCATCATCCTTA
>JBHLOP010000252.1:1757-3280 GCA_048940375.1 Promethearchaeota archaeon
GTGAGCAACATGAGAGAATTTCCTAGTCCTAATATAGTAGTAAGTAAATGTCTTGGATTTGATTCGTGTCGTTGGAATGCTGTTACAATCCCATGCGAGATTACTAGGAAATTAAAACCATATGTAAATTTTATAACAGTGTGTGCAGAAGTTGAAATTGGTCTTGGGGTTCCTCGTCAACCTATAAGGATTGTCTCTGTGGAAGGAATAAAGAGACTTGTACAACCCGTAACTGGTAATGATGTAACAGAAAAGATGCTGGCATTTACGAATAGCTTTTTAGCTTCATTGAAAGATATTGATGGTTTTATTTTGAAAAATCGCTCACCTTCATGTGGAATTAAGGACGTAAAGATATATCCGGGTTTAGAACGAGTTGGGGCTTTAACTAGTAAAAGTGCTGGTTTTTTTGGAACTAAAGTCCTTGATATGTTTACAGGTTTAGCAATAGAGGATGAAGGACGGTTAAATGATTTCGAAATTAGAGAGCATTTTTTAACAAAACTTTTTACTCTTTCTAGCTTTCGAGAAGTTAAAAAATCTAAAAAAATGCATGAATTTATTAGTTTTCATACTTTAAACAAATCCCTGCTAAGGGCTTATAATCAGAAAGAACTGCGTATTTTAGGTAGAATAGTGGCAAATCCAGAAAAGAAAGAATTTGAAGAAATTATAAATTCCTATGAAGTTCATCTTAAACAGGCGTTTTTACATCCCGCAAAATGTAGAGCAAATATTGATGTACTCATGCATGCTTTTGGTCATGTTTCCAAGAAACTTACTCACGAAGAAAAAACTTTCTTTTTTGATACATTACGAAAATATCGGCAGGGACGAATGCCTTTAGGTGCGATTTTACTTA
The DNA here is from genome assembly GCA_048940375.1 of Promethearchaeota archaeon. Taxonomy (GTDB): domain Archaea; phylum Asgardarchaeota; class Sifarchaeia; order Borrarchaeales; family Borrarchaeaceae; genus Borrarchaeum. The sequence continues at coordinate 2,620 of JBHLOP010000252.1, forward strand.
TCCTCAATTCATGGAGTATTAGGTTTGAAGACAGTGAGCTGATTAAGCAGACATTTTTTAAACCATATCCTGAAGATTTTGTTGATTTAAAATACTTAGGGCCAGGACGCGGTTTATGCAAACCATGAATGTTTTTAGCTTTATAGTTCTATTTGTTTAATTGAAAAGGGGGCATTTCCGGCTACACCAAGGTATATAAGAGCACACCTTAAATGTATCAACAAAATCATCAGGAGGATAATGATTTTATGATGCCAATAGGCCCATTAATGATTGAACATAGGCTTATTGAACGTATAGTTCCGGTACTTAAAGAGGAACTTAATAGAATTGATAAAACAAACGAAGTGAATCCTATTTTTATTGAGACTGCAGTTGATTTCTTTAGGACATATGCCGATAGAACTCACCATGGTAAAGAAGAGGATATTCTTTTTAGAGATCTTAAAAAAAAGCAACTCTCGGCTGAGCATCAGAAGATCATGGATGAATTAATAGAAGAACACGTATATGCACGAAGAATCGTAGGTAATCTTCTTATGTCAAAAGATAGTTATATGCAGGGCAACAAGAATGCATTAAAACACGTCATAGATCGTTTAAACGATCTTATTGAGCTTTATCCTGCTCATATTAAAAAGGAAGACAAACAGTTTTTCAT
>JBHLOP010000253.1:0-3254 GCA_048940375.1 Promethearchaeota archaeon
AAGGAGGAATTAGTTTGAGTGAAGAAAAAGAAAAGCGACGTGAGGAAATGAAGAAACTAGAAGAAGAAAAAAAGAAAATAAAAGAAAAGGACTGGGATGCTGTCGACTGGGACGAAGATATGGAATAAGGAAAGAAAAACTCAATTCCAACTTTTCATATATTTTTTTTAAATAGAAAGTTTAGGTTAAAGACAACCATCACGCAAAATATTCTATTTCTGTGAATATGTAGATTTAGTTTCTTTTTCAATTATTACTAGTGTCGTACTATAATATCACATTTTAGTTTTCCATCTCCAAGCAGTCTCTAGTGTCCGCTGTGGGCAAGTTGCTACACAAGTCCCACATAGAATGCATTCTGTGTTTTTCATAGATCCACTTTGTACCATTTCAGACACATTTAGACTCATTGGACATGCTTTATCGCAGTTTTTGCATTGTTTGCATTTAGAAGGATCTGCTTCGAGGTGGTAAGAGGGCCACTTGAAGAAGTTCTTTATCTTTTGGCCAGCAATTGGAAACAGTGCTATCCAACAACCATAATGACAAAAGGCTCTTTTGCGAGTCAATGCGAGAATAAATATAATCCCAAGAATGACATAATAAATAATAAACCTGATTGGCTCATCAATGGAAACATATGATTCAGTATTATAGAAAAAGTTTATGTGAGTGTAGCCTCCAGCTAAAAATACCAGTATACCGATTACAATCAGCCAAGGCACCCAGATAGCATACTTTATCCAATTAAATTTTCCGCCTGCCGCTCTTTTGTCTACAGCTATAAAACAAGCCTCCTGTAACCCACCCGCAGGACACAACCAACCACACCAAAATCTCCCGATAAATAATGATGAAATGAACAAAATAACAAATACAACAAAGCTACCATTTATTATTCCCATAGCCGCTGACTCAACTATCAGGTACGGAGAGAAATAGTTCATAATAACTGGGAATAGCAGAAATGACGTTATTATGCCGATTTTTCTAACTTTTTGAGATACCATTATTTACACATCCTTGGATTCTCCTGAAACATTTTCACATCACTTCGTATTTCTCTGCCTTTATGATAGGCGTAATAAGCGGATCGATATGACCTCCATCCAGAAGAGCGGAATTCCCATCGATATTCTTTGGATCGCGCCCATCCATCCCTCGATTACGATGAAGAGAAGTGACAAACCAAAAATTGATGTCATTATACCTGTTGCTAGAGTGTACAACCAATAGTTCTTCCATCGATTGTCATCATTAAATTGTTGAGCAAGGATAATTGTTGCAAGGACCATCGAAACCGCTGAACTTGTAGCAAAAACTCCGTGCATCATGCTTGTGAATGAAATATTAACGCAGCCTGGATCGCACGGAAAAAATGCTACTGCTACTAATGAGACACCAGTGACTACTATCAATGCGGAACCAATCATAGTGCCTTTTTCTTTATTTAAGTTTCGGTAAAGTCCCAAGGCAAAAGCGATTAGTAGGATTCCTAGGAGCATGAAGCCAAATACGTTCATTACTATTGCATTAGGAGCACCTATTGCGCCTAGTTCACTCTGTAATTGCGAGACGTGATTATAACCAGGCCACAAGAAACCAAGAATAATTACTACGGTTGTGTATAAGATAGGGCCAGTAACGCCACAAAGAGCTAGCAACTTCTGTGTTCTGTCTGGGTGCGTCTTGCTTTTACGCATTGTTTCACCGTTCACTTCTCTTTTATTAGGAGGACTGTTTTTCACGAACTAGTTTGTTAGGTCTCCAGATTATTACTACGAGCATTGTAATGACTAGAGTTGCAATAAATGCGTAAAGCCCCCCGAGATTCGTTTCGTAGATTTGAAACAGAATTACTGAGAAATTAATCATAGTGTGAAAAAGAATTGCGGTCAAAATGCTGCCGTTTGTATTGTTAACTAACCAAGTGAGCAGTATTGAATATAAAATTATACCAACCACGAAAAGCCAAATCCCCAAACCACTAAACTGCCATCCAGGTCCAGTGAACCCTGGTAGATGCCAAAATCCCCATAACACCCCAACAATTATGCTGGAAACCAATGCATTATACTTTTTTTGAAGTCCATCAAGCGCATAACCTCTCCAACCGAATTCTTCTCCTAAAGGTCCCCCAATAAGCAATACAAAGAAAAAGATACCAACAAGCAACCAAGGAGCAGAAACTAAGACAAGATCTGGAATGATTCCATCAGTAAGAATTGATAATAAAAGAGCGCCGCCGTATATGGCGGGCATGAGTAATAAGATAGGAATAAACCATATTTTTCCAAAATTGTAATCGACTCCTCGCTTCAGTAATTCTTTAACTTCCTCTTTTCCCTCATAAAAATAAGTAAGTGAAACAGCCGCCACAAATGGACCAAATGTCGCCAATTGATCTAATATGGGAAGAATGAAGATTGAAGGAGGATCTAAGAAACCAATGTTTACTAAGACACTAGGCATCCATACTAGCCATGAAAAAGCGTAAGCAATCAAAAAGTATAACCATAAATTATGTCTATTGTATTCACTTTGTTCTTTCATTTAAATTCACCATAAATTAGGTCGTTTAAGAGTTAAGCAATTTGTAGAGCCAAATGAACTTCATATGATATGACAATGGTATATAAGACTTTTCTTATTCTGAAAAAATTATACTTTAAATTAAAAAGAAAGACTCATTTGAGATGAGGCAGATTATTTTATAGTAAAATTATTTCTTAGGACTGAGCAGAGTTTTTTGGATGTTATCTTTCTTTGAATATTGATGTCTGAGTGTAGTATGAGCCTGTCAAGAAGGTTGATAAGAAGATTAACAGAAATGGAATCCAGGTTCCTAGTGGACTCAAAAACATATCAAAATTTTTGTTGATTAAGAGAGAGACCACAAAAAAATCCAACAGGATCACAATGCACAAAAAGATAATCGCGGTTTGTATAGGGGTTGTATAATTGAATTTCTTGAAATAAAACAACGAAATGAAATAGAAGATGATCGGTGCTGCAATTGCATGAATTATTAGCGCATTAGTTATTGAAGTTATGCTCACCCCTACAAAAAAAGTTAGTCCACAAAGACCCCAACCGACTGTTCCTAGGATTAAAATGATTAATGGGACAAAAATCGCCATTACTTAGTTCCTCCAAATGCTGGTTATACCACTGTCATATATGCTTCGGTCTTAAATAATTTTCGAGTAATGCTAACTTTAAGTAAACTACCTCACGCTAAAGCAGTGAGGCTT
>JBHLOP010000031.1:0-13366 GCA_048940375.1 Promethearchaeota archaeon
TACCTTGTGAGGCGGAATTGCGTGTGAAACCGTTTCATTCCCTGGACGTGAATGTCTAGGAAGAAATGCAACCTCTAGACCACCTATATTTCCGATTTCAATTCTAGGTGTCTTGCCAAAAGGCGTGTCTACAAAAGTATGTGTTGGGTTTTGTAAAAGCTCATATAAGCCAGAGCCTCCAATGATTGCTATTTTAGGCACTTTTATCACCTAAAGTTGTATTTCTGATTAATTCTTGGAACATTTGACTGTATTTTTCTGACATATAGGCTAAATGCATTTAACAGTATCGGCGGGAATTACCCTTCCAACAGGTAAGGGGGGTGAAAACCGCTAGCTTTATGTGGTTTTTTGATCGGAAGAGTTGTGATGAATATCGGGAGAAAAGCAGGGATACAAGACTCACGATAGGATGACAAAATGGGTGACCCTGTGAAACAGGATTCGGACAGTTGCTAACCCGCGCGGTTAGCCAAGAAGGTAACAGTAGAATAGCATTTGACGAATCCCATCAGTGTGATGCTGGAATTGAAGGTTCCTATCACAGAATGCCAGGTGGACAGGCCATCCTTAAAAAGGACGATCTGCGACATACAGCCGAACGTAAAACGAGAGTTTCCCGCAAGGGTTGGGAGGACTCGCAGGAAACTTCATCCGTCAGGATGGAGTAGTTCAGAAAATTCACCTAGAAAGTCTACATGCCAAATTAACTAAGTCTAATTCTAGAGGCTTTTCGGTTTTACATGATGTCTCAATGTCTATGCTTGATATAGCGCCATCTTGTAGCCCAACAATTCTGTTTCCTTGCTCAGTTAATAATAATTCAATCGCCTTGTTCGCAAATAGACTTGCTAGAAGCCTACTTCTCGCCGAAGGATTGCCTCCTCGTTGAATATAACCTAATACGCTCCTTCGTGTCTCTGCTCCTGTATTTTCCTCTATTTCTTGTGCAAGTTTTTGACAATCGCCTATTCCCTCGGCAGCCACGATTATACCAGACTTTTTTCCTTTAGCTCGCTTTTCTTTAATACTTTCAAAAACTTGGTTCTTATCAAATGGTACCTCTGGAACTAAAACTAATTCAGCCCCAACCGCGAGTCCTACTGTTGCTGCAATGAAACCTCTTTCTCGTCCCATTACTTCTATAACAAAAACCCGTTTAAATGAAACCATTGTGTCCCTAATTTTATCTACTGCAACAACGGCCGTATCGACAGCAGTATCGAAGCCTATAGTCTCGTCTGTTCCAAAAACATCATTGTCAATTGTTGCAGGTATTCCTATTATTTTTGTGCCAGTATTAAGATTCTTGCTTAATTCCAATGCTCCATTAAAGGAGCCATTGCCACCGATGACCACAAGTCCATCAATATTATTGTCCGCTAATGTTTCAGCGGCTTTTTTAATTCCCTCTTCTGTTTTAAACTTTAGAGAGCGCGACGTTCGAAGGATTGTACCGCCTGTATGTAAAATTCCTATAACTGAGTGAGGAAGAAGATGCCTGAATGTGTTTGTTATTAGACCGTTCCATCCATTCTCGAAACCTAAAACCTTCAGATTTTTGGCACACGCAATGCGGGTAATAGCTCGAATAGCGGCATTCATACCTGGAGCGTCCCCGCCACAAGTAGCCACTCCTATAGTTCTCAATCATAATTCCTCCTAATCGCTAAGTTTGTTCAGTAGGAAATATTGTATATTTCATTTGAAAAGATATTGATCAATATCAATGTAAAGAACTGTTCTCTTTGATGACATTAAAAAATAGCGGAAGAGGAAAAAATCTTGGAAAAAAGTCAAAAAAAGGAGATTTAAAACCCTGTTTTAGTCAGTCTCATCATGAAACATATTGTCGATCGCCACAACAGCCCCGACAACTAAACGTCTGTCGATATCTCCATCTCCATGAATCTTAAGTGCGAACTTATCACTCCGATCAAATATTCCTCCACCAAAGAAAACATCCTTCCATCGATCCATTTTATGCACAGTACCGACTTCTCGTCCACTTTGTGCATCCTTAATTGTGAAATCCCATGCCATAAAATTGCCGCGAATCTCAAGTAACTTGTTTCCTCTAGGGTCAAGAACAAAGAGTTTTGGGCGGATACTAAGGAGTTTTTTTTCAATCTTGCCGATGAGTTGATCATTAGCATCTTTGATTTCATAGGTCGGTCGTATCGCGACTATTTTCCTATGTATCTTGGCAGAAACTGCACCATTTATTTCCGTTAATTTGATTTCTGCTCTTAAACTAAGTATCTTTCGATCCATATACCCTATCTTCTGTCCTTGTTCATCCAAGATGTCTCCTCCTCCCCAGTCCCAGGTCTTCTCATGGAGCACATACCCATTGCGCCTAGGATCAAACAACCCACTTAGCATCATAGGAGGTGGCGGCGAAGGTATTGTAGACGTAGGGGGCGGAGGACTTGTTGTTGTAGGATACGATGGTGGTACAGGAGGAGGGGTGGTAGCAAATTCTGCTTCTATTGGTGTACCACACCGAGGACAGAATCTCATCTTGCCAGGATCAACAGGATTCCCACAATTTCCACAGAATGGCATATTCATCACATCAAACTAGAAAAATTTCTTATACGTGAAGCTAAAATGACTTGCTCTCCACTGAAATTTATGATAAATACGTATATTAAACTTGTCGTAAAACTGCCCGTATTCACAGATTTTAGCCGATTGTACGTCTCGGGTAAAATAATTCATCGTAATGTCAAATCAATGAACTAATCTAATTAAAACATTGAAAAACAAAAAATAAAAGAAAACAATCCCAAAAAAATAAGGAGTGTTATTAAAACCGGTCAAATTGGTCATCGTTGTCGTCGTGATCGGTTTCATCATGGAACATGTTGTCAATGGCAATAACAGCTCCTACAACTAACCTTCTATCTACGTCTCCATGAATTTTAAGGGCGTATTTATCGCTTCGGTCAAACATTCCGCCACCAAAAAGGGCATCTTTCCAACGATCAAGTTTTTTTACTGTACCAATTTCTTTTCCATTCATATCCTTAACTATGAAATCCCATGCTTTGAAATTGCCGCGAATCTCAAGTAGTTTATTTCCACTACTATCTTTAACAGCCAGTTTTGGACGGAAGCTAAGGAGCGCTTTTTCTATCTTCCCAACTAAATTATCTGAAGCATCTTTTATCTCGTAAGTGGGTTTTACTGCAACTATTTTCCTATGTATTTTGGCTGCAACTGTGCCATCTACTTCTGTTAATTTGATCTCTGCCCTCAAACTAAGTATCTTTCGATCCATATACCCTATCTTCTGTCCGCGTTCATCCAGAATATCTCCAGCGCCCATGTCCCAACTGTTTTCATTGATTACGTAACCAGTTCGCATTGGGTCAAATAATCCATTGTGTGTCATGGTAGGAGCAGTTGATGGGATTGGAGGCGGTGCTACTGGGGATCCGGAGACTACAGGTGTACCACAATTAGCACAAAATTTCGCAGTGGGTTCAATAGAAGTCCCACATTGACTACAAAAAGGCATATACACCACATCTTTTTCTTTATGAGGGGCCCGTAACCCTTAAACATAAATTTTTTGGAAAAAAACATCACAATTAATTGGAGAGTTATTCCAGTTTAGCTTATTTGGCATAAAACTAAGTTACAGAAGGCTATTATAGAAAGAAAATTTGTGTAAGATTTTTAAAGGAACTGTAGAAATCATTGAATTTATCATTATTTTATATTAAACGCCATATGCCTTCACTTCATAAATACAACGTGTTATCAAGGAGAGCTGGACTGAATGAAAACCATTGCAGTAGTAGGAACAATTGGAAAAGATGAGCAAATAAAAATCGATTCCACAACAACGCTTCCCGCTTCATTTAAAAAATATCTTAAAAAATCCATCCCTTATTCTCTTATACCGGAGTTTTATGGTGAAGAATGGAATGTGGAGAAGGTTTTAGGATATTTACGTGACCAAGCAATCGAGCCCATCACTTACAACTATGGGGGACGGTGCGGTCATATCGCATATCAAATCGCCTTATTGGGCGGTAATGTACGCCTTCTCACGAGTTTTGGCGACGATTACAACGTAAATTATCCCGGATTCTTCGGAGGTGGCTATTACGAGCATCTGAGGAAGACAGGTGTAGATATGGAACTCTTAGAAGTTGAAGTTCCCCAGAAACTATGGGGAAAGTGGGATAGGGTACGAGAACATCTTAATTCGCAGTATTCGCCAGAAATTCTTAATGTAGACACGCTAGTTGTCAAGGAAAAAGAAACGATGACAATCGTATGTAACAAAGATACAAAGGGGATAGACTGGTTCTTTATTGATGACATAAATGGTGCATCACCAATAGAAGAAGGAAGACCAATTCCAACAGGTATTCTAGATAAGAAAACAGATATTGTTTTTATCACTTCTGCAGAAGAAGCATTTATGACAGGTTGTGCAAAGGAAGGCGCTTATCTCGGTAAAGAAATAGTAATCGACGTGGGATCTTACGGCGTAACACCAAATTATCTTAAGACTGTTGTTCCCCTAACAGAAATTGTATTTGGCAACCCCTCTGAGATCAAACAAATTCTGGATGCATATAAAATCAAAGTACCTGAACAGATATTTGACGTCACTGGTACCAACAAGCCACATGTGATTATTGTCGAAGATAAAATATCTGGAACGGCGCAAATTCTTCAAAGGAATGCAGATTCTATTAATATCGGACCAATCAAATTGAATAAATCAGGAAATTCAATTGGTTGCTGCGATGGAATTGCTGCAGGATTTCTTTCATTGTATCAAAGAGGATTTGATTTGGTGGAGTCAATCTACGCAGGTATGACCATTATGGCAAGCATATGGGAGGTATCTGGTGTCCAAGAGGGCATGCTTAACAAAGAGCAATTGTTAGAACGGTTACCAAAGCAAATCCCTGAAATACCTGCTAATTTCATAGAAAAACTTGAGAAAAATTTGTGAATACATGTTTTATTCACTTTTTTAGAATTTATCTTGACAACAAGGTTTTTTGTCGGGGATATTTCGACAATATGTAGATAATACGCGTCTTTAAAAATACCGTAATTCTCTTTTTACTTTATAAAGGGGGTGTCAATTTTCTCTCAAATAACTCAGACTACGTCGCAAATTAAAGTAGCCTTTATCGGTTATCCTAAAGTGGGTAAAACATCCATGATCAATCTCTTATTAGGAAAGACGCCTCAGTTAGAATATAGGCCAACTATCGGACTAAATTTCGGACAGAAGATGATTAAAAGCATGCTCGGGGAACATGAGCTTAATCTATGGGATTTCGGAGGACAAAAAAACTTCTGGCCAATGTATAATTCTTATCTTCTAAATACTAAATTATGTATAATTGTAACGGATTCTACGCCTACAGGAGTTTTAAAAACTAAAATGATCATTGATTGGCTAAATAAAAGGGACGACAATGATGGTGATAAGATGAGAATAATCGCTCTGGCAAATAAGCAGGATTTACCTGGAGTTATGACCGCTCAAAGAGTAGCAAATGTTTTACGTGTGGCAACTTATCCTGTAGTAGCGATCGATCCACTGTATAGAGAAAACGTCATAGAAATATTGAAAACAAATATTGAACAAGTTTTTAAGGAGGAGGAATGAAATGAACGACATCCTCGCAATTTTTAAGATCCGATTCGATTATGAGCGCGGTCCAGTAGTTGAATGGAAAAAACAACGGGATAATGGGAATGCATCCTCACTTAATTTTGAGGACTTCGCTGTTAACTTCTATATGAACTTTATGGGAGGAACTCAAAAACCAGTGGCTTTACTTTTCGAAGATTTCGATGTATTAGCGTTTTCAAAGGGTTTAGATCTCTTAGCAGTATTCCTAAATAAGTCTATAAAAATTGATCACTATGATAGTTATTCTCGATTGGCTAAGAAATTAATAGAAAACGGAAAGGAAGCTATCAAAATCAAAGAATTAGAGGAGACAATAGAGGAAAAAGCGATTCCTATTGAACTTGTTCTAGGAGATCTCGGACGAGTGCCCTATACAGTTCTAGAAGGGCTAGTAAATAACTCAATTGCGACTGCTCAAGACTACTGTCGACTTTATGACAATGGAACATTGCCAATCGACAAAATAAGAGGTTTAGGACCCAAGAGAACAGAATTAATTTATGCTGCTTGCAGAAGATACCTCTAAAACAATTTTAAAATGAAATTATTTTTTTATATTTAATAGATGAAAAAAAGAAATTGAGAGAAGGTTATTCTTTTCCCCAGAGTCGACCACTGAAGCGATATAGCGTAAAGAAGTAATAAGCGAATAATATCAAGCTTATCATAATGGTTGCTGTTTTGATGTTCTTCCATATTCCATAAGCTGAGCTGGTAAACCAGATAAACTCATCAAAAACGTCTTGTGCACTACTAAATATACCGAAGACGATAGCTAGGAGCATAGACTCCCAGCCCAATCCTCCAATAGCGGGATATATTTTTCGCGCTCTTATTGCAGCGATAAATAGTACAAGAAAAAGAACCAATGCCATGCCTTCTAAGACGACATCAGCGACATTTGGTGAAACAAATTGTTCTATAATTTGCATGTTTATTCACTCCAAAGTTGTTTCCCATAGGCTGCAATTCTCAAGATTCCAATAGCTATTAGAAGAAGCCCTATAATTGTAAAAAGTCCATCTAAGAAATCGAATGTGCCATAAATTACACCAAAAGAAGCAGCAACATCTAAAAGTCCTTGAGCTTCGTAAAAGTTTTCACTAGCAGTCGCAACTGTGTCTAAGGCGTCGAACATAAAATGAAAAGTAAATGCAATAAAACCAAAGATAATTTCCAGAAATCCCTCTTTAGTGAGAACGGGATAGTTTCTCCAAACCAGTACTGAAAATATTACGATAATCGCGCCAACGACAACTAAGAATAATTCACCTGTCAATACAGCTACATCACTTGGATCTGTTGGTAGAACATAGCCCTGCATCTTGATATTCACCTTTTTTTCTCAAGAAAGTAAGGAACTCACAAAACGCTTATACATAGACCTTCTGGAAAAAAGATTTAAATGAGCGCGAAACTTGAACATGAAACGCTATACAGAATTTAAAACAGTTTTAGACAAAAGAATCCGGTTTAAAACTAATTTAAACCTTATTGATAATATTTTATTATTTATCAAACAGTAATCTTAAAGGAGCAAACGTTATTTCCACACGCAAAACAATGAGTCTCTTTAACGGCGTTCTCTGGTAAGTCTAGAAATCCTTTGATGAATCCTGCTACGAAGTTACACATTGGTTTTCTGCTTTTTTTTCCTCTACAAAAAGGACACATAATTAGATCAACCTTGTCTTTTTCTTTGCTTACTTCAGAAATAGAAAATTGTGAAAGCTCCTTATTTAAGTCTGCTTTTCCCGCCTTTTTCCGAATAAACGCACCTGAGTTCACGCCAAGTTGTTCAATAGTCTTGAGAGAATAGAGGGGATACAGTTTAAGCACTCGCGCAACCAATTTCTCAGGATAGTCTTCTAAAAGAAATTCGGTTACCTCTTTGTAAAAAGTCTGATCAAGAACAACTTCAAAATCCTCAAAAAATACAGAATCATAAGCCCATTGTGCACCAACTGTTGGATATTTTTCGCGAAAATGAGTAGAAATACTAGATAAAATATCCTCTAACAAATTTTTGTCGGTTTCAGAATCAACTAATGCTACAATGAGGACTTGTCCGTCTTGGTCAACCCTATACACAAAAGTCAAGTCTTCTGCTTGAACTTCTGATAGTCTTCCTATTCTTGCTTCTCTTGAGAAACTAAATATTGCATTGAGAAAACCAGCAATTAAAGTTGGATCAATTACCGTCTCATTTTCAGATTTTTCTTCGTAAAATTGTTTGCTCAAGTATTCAATACCGCTCTTAGCATCTAAAAGGAAGATAGCGTGAAGCATTAGTGATCATCCTCATAGTCTTGTTTGATGGGGAACTTTTTAAGTTAATCTATTGATTAAAAAACTACACTCTCTAAAAATTGGTTGATTAGGGGAACCAAAGATGACAGTCAATATTACACAACTATTATTTAAAATGAATTTTGCATTTGAAGATGAGTTATATGTCCACAAAGATACAAAAATCCCACTAACTGTATATTGGAACGAAGAGAAGGATGAAATGGTCCTTTTAGATCAGTTAAAACTCCCATATGAGATGACACATTGGTCAACAACTGATTACAAGGTAGGTGCTATTCAAGGGATCAAAGAAATGCGTATTCGAGGTAGTCAGGCCCTAGGTGTATGTGCCGCATATTGTATGGTTTTAGCAGCAAAGCAATTTCAATCGACAGGACGTGAAATGATCAAGAATATGGAGGACGCTGCGAAATTTGTGAAAAATAGCAGACCTACAGCAGCCCCTCTTTTCTGGGCTGTTGATCTTACAATGCACGCTGCGATTAAAGCGTTTGATATAACTGCTGATGTTAATTCGGTTGTCAATGCAGTTAAAGAAACAGCAGATTATATCCTTGCTTCTGATCTGATCTTAGGCAATTACCTCAGAGAAGAAGGAATGAAGTACCTTGAAGATGGCGATGTTATAATGACTCATTGCAATGGAGGATCTCTAAGTTCTACATATGGTGGTCATGCATTAGGCATGTTAGAGGAAGCTTATACGAAGGGCGTTGATCTGACGGTAGTCGCCAAAGAAACTAGACCTCGAAGTCAGGGCTATCTTCTAACAACTTGGGAACTGAATAGATCGGGCGTACCTGTGGTCATTGTTACAGATAATATGATATCACAGGCATTTAAACGCTTTAAGGTCAACAAAATAATATTAGGAGTCGACAGAATTGGAAGTGATGGCGGTATCGCAAATAAGATTGGCTCTTCTGATATTGCGAGAATCGCACGCTTTTATGATGATGTACATTTCTATTATGCCACTTCATACAGTACCATGGACTTAGAAACCCCTGGGAGTGAGATACCGATAGAAGAACGTTCTATTGATGAAATGTCTAGGCCCTACAGACTCGATGCTCAAGACAAAAAAAGTAAGGGAATTCTATCAGAAACCGCCTTAAACGAATGGCCACCTAGTGAATCAATAGTTTCCACACCTGAAAAAGGAAAATTTGTATTATATAATCCCGCTTTTGATATAACTCCTGGAAACCTTATAGATTTGATTATTACAGACATTGGAGCTTTTAGTCCTGAACAAATTCGTACTTTAACACCAGCAATCGTTGAGAATGAAGTAAAAAGAAGATTAGAAACCGAACTCACTTTGCCGGAACATATTCGATTTTATCTTTAATTAATTACACTATAAGTGACTTAAATGCCAAGAATCGCAATTGTAGAACCTGACCGATGCAAACCAAAAGATTGTGGGCTTGTGTGCATAAAATATTGCCCAGGAGTCCGCATGGGTGAAGAAACAATTACACTTGATCCAGAAACTGGTAAAGCTAGAATCGCAGAGAATCTATGCACTGGTACTGGAATTTGCGTTAAAAAATGCCCATTTGGGGCAATACACATCGTGAATTTACCCGAAGAACTGGAAAAGGATGTTTCATATCGTTATGGAGCTAATAGATTTGTATTATACCGCTTACCGATTCCGAGACCGGAGAAAGTGACTGGCCTTATCGGGCAGAATGGTACTGGTAAATCAACTGCATTAAAAATCCTTTCAGGAGATATCAAACCAAATTTCGGCCTCTATGATGAACCACCTGAATGGGATGAGATAATTACTGCTTACAGAGGCTCTGAGTTACAATCCTATTTTGAGAAACTTTCAACAGAGTCTATACGTGTTGTTCAAAAACCTCAATACGTGGACAAAATACCAAGTATAACGAAAGGGGTCGTATCTGAACTGCTTGAAAAAGTAAACGAGCGAAATATGTTAAAAAGCATTATGGAAGACTTGCGGATAGATACAATAATGGACAGAGAACTTAGTGTGATCTCTGGTGGAGAACTCCAAAGAGTTGCTATCGCGGCGGTGATTTTGAGAGATGCAGAGGTCTATTTGTTTGATGAACCCTCATCTTATCTGGATATTTATCAGCGTATAGAAGTTGCCAAAGTCATTCAAAGACTAGCAAAAGAAGGAAAAACAGTTATTGTGGTCGAACACGACTTGGCAGTTTTAGATTATCTTTCTGAATATGTTTGCGTGCTATACGGTGAACCTGCTGTCTTTGGTGTAGTCAGTCATCCTCATGGAGTACGTGAAGGTATCAATATATTTCTTGATGGCTATCTTCCATCTGAGAATATGAGATTTAGGAAGGATGCAATTCAATTTCATTTAAGACCACCAAGATCCAAACCCGTCGGCAAGGCACTTTTCGATTTTGAAGATATGGAGAAACGTTATGATGGATTTAAACTCACCACAGAGGGAGGGAAAGTATTTATTGGAGAAGTAATAGGAATTCTTGGCGCCAACGCACTTGGAAAGAGCACTTTCATTAAATTATTAGCTGGAGTAGAAGAACCAGATAAAGGCGAAGTGCCATCTGAAGATTTAAAAGTGAGTCATAAACCTCAATATATCTCTCCTAAGTTTGATGGTAGCGTTAAAGAACTGTTTCGCGAAGAAATAGGCAAAGTTATCAATACAGAATGGTTCAAATCAGAAGTGAACAGACCATTAACAATCGACCCATTGCTTGACTGTTCTATAGATAGTTTAAGTGGTGGAGAACTACAGCGTGTTGCGATAGCTTTATGTTTAGCACGTCCAGCTGATATTTACCTTTTAGACGAACCAAGTGCATTTCTTGATGTAGAGCAAAGACTAGCTGCAGCGCGTGCCATTAAGAAGATAGCTGAGAGCAGAGATGTTGTGGCATTTGTTGTTGAGCACGACATCGTAACCATTGATTTTATATCAGATCGCCTCATGATTTTCTCTGGTCAACCAGCTGTTGAAGGATACGCAATGAAGCCAGTTGATTTACGTTCAGGGATGAATAAATTTTTAAAAATGATGGGGATAACTTTTAGACGTGATCCACAAACAGGAAGGCCTCGTGTAAATAAAGAAGGCTCAAAACTGGATCGTCTTCAGAAAGAGGAAGGCGAATACTATTATGTTTCAGGAATGAAGAATAGTTAAAACACAATGAAAATCATAAAATATGTGAAGTAGTATAGTATATAGCCGGCAATAAAATCAAGAACTGCTTGTGAAGAGAGGCTGCTGGTGAAGGGAAATCAACTTCAGGAAATCCTTAGAACTGCTTTTGATGAACTGGAAAATAGCAAAAACACCGAAGAACGAATAGAGGCGGCTTCTACCATTTGGAATATTAGCATAAGCGAACCTGACGCCCTTAGCGGTCGAATCGATGATCTCGGCGGTTACTTATCTGATCCCGCGCCTGGTGTTCGAGGACTTATTGCTTGGACATTATATACTCTTTCTATTAAGGATTCCTACGCTCTATTACCACTACTGGATGAAATCGGAAATGCATTGTTAGACAATGACGCAAACGTTCGCCGTTATGCAGCAAATACATTAGTTGAGATATCCAGAGAATATTCAAAACATGTAAAGGTTTTGACACCAACATTGGCAAAGGCATTAGAAGATCCTTTAGTCGACGTCAGAATTGCTGTCGAAAAAATTCAACAAAATATTGTTGCTGGAAAACCTCGCGCTGCTCAAACCAGAACTAAAAAAGTAAAAGATTCAACCTTAGTGAAAAAAACTATTCCTGACAAATACGATCTAAAAGATATCACTCAAGAGATCTCAATCAGCCAAAGAATTTCTGTTTTTAAAAACAAAGTACACTATCGACTTTCTTTATGCAATGATTCTTCTTCAGATATTTCAGAAGTAGTTGTAGTCATAATTAGTCATCCACCTAGCCTACAACCTGAGCAACCATTAATGCAACAAAGAACGCAAGTGTTTTCAAAAACTATTTCCGATTTTGAATTCATTTTTAAAAGCACACAAGACTTTTTAGAGGGCTCCTTCTTTTCAACTATTTCTTTTCTTGATCCAAAAAATATAATTCAAACAATATCTAATGATCCATATCGTGTTCATTCCGCATATAGGTTTCTCAGAAAATTAGACAAGTCTTTGGGATTTTTTGAGGAATACAAAACAAACAATAAACATGGGCATCATAATGAACTCTATATTCTTGCACAGCATAAAGTTGGAGAAGATGTATTTTCACGTATCAAAAAGTCATTAGACTTACTAAATATTCAAGTAGTCCACGAGGAATCTGAAGTCGTATCAGATTTCTTTACCGGCACAATTAAGGGCCTAACTGTGGGAATAATACACCGACAGATTTATGCAACGCAGCTTAATATTTTAGGACCATTAACCGACAATGAAAACGCAAAGTACTTTGCCCTTAAGTTTAATGTATTTGGACCGGACGAAAGAATGCGAAATATCATCAATTCTGACATCAGAAATGAAATAGAGAGATCTATGCGAGTTTTAGACGATAAGGAGGCGTCAGAATCAAAAAGCAAGAAACAGGCCAGAGAACAACTGGAATCAGACACATTTTCATCGAGCGATCCTCTCGAATCAAAACACTGTATTAATTGCGGCCGTTTTCTGCCTAAGAAGGCAAAATATTGTAATGACTGTGGAGAACTTCAATATCGATCTTCGAATGAATGAACTAATCTGATTTCCTCACTTAATTTTTTAAAGCTATTAAGATTTTTGAAACTTGGGACTTCTGGTGAAAAGAAATTATCGTTAGAGAGTCACAAATAAATGATTTTGATTTCAATGAACTGAAATATTGAAAATATTTAGGTTCGACAAAGTAGTAATTGCTAAAAACACAATGCATAAAACCATCGATTAGAGAATTAACGGGGGTATAATCAATTGACAGCAAATTCTAAAAGAGATCCAAAAAAAAGACCAACTGCCGACGAAACCTTTCTTGGTATTTGTGATGTGGTAAGAAAAAGAAGTACCTGTATCCGACGTGCTGTTGGCGCAGTGCTCGTAAAAGATGGTCAAGTGCTAGCAACAGGATATAATGGTGCGCCAAGAGGGTCCCCCCATTGTAAAACTTGTTTACGAGAAGAGTTAAAAGTTCCTTCCGGCGAAAGAGCCGAACTCTGTCGCGGCGTACATGCTGAACAAAATGTCATTATTCAAGCGGCAAGGCATGGGGTTAATATTAAGGACTCTATTCTCTACTGCACGAATTTTCCATGCTCAATTTGTGCCAAGATGCTGATTAACGCTGGAATTAAAAAAATTGTTTATAGAGATCATTATACGGATGAATTGTCCTTGAAATTACTCACAGAAGC
>JBHLOP010000032.1:0-13362 GCA_048940375.1 Promethearchaeota archaeon
CTCTTACCAGTTAGTGTAAGTTGCCCATTTTCAATTTCGTAAAGAATCCACATACCTGTAGAAACCGCTTTTCGACCGACAGCAATTGAAAGGCTGGAATCTACTCTCCAACCAGTCGGGCAGGGGCTTAGCACATGAATATACCTTGTTCCTGAAATTGTTTTAGCTTTCTTTACTTTCTGAAACAAATCTTCAGGAAATGCACTACAAGCTGTCGCGATATAAGGTATATTATGGGCTGCCATAATTCCCGGTAGATCCTTTTTTATTTCAAATTTGCCAGTTGGAGTTGTAGTCGTAAGTGCACCAAAAGGAGTTGCCCCACTTCTTTGATTTCCAGTGTTCATATAAGCTTCATTGTCATAGCAGATGTAAATAAAATTAGTGCCTCTTTCAGCTGCTCCTGACAAAGCCTGTAGACCAATATCAGCGGTCCCACCATCACCTGCCCAACTTACTACAGTAATGTCATCTTTTCCCATAACTTCCAATGCAGCAACAATTCCTGAGGCTGCAGCTCCCGCAGTTTCGAATGGCATATTTAAAACAGGGAAATTGAACGGGGTAGCAGGAAATTTACCAGAGATTATTGTTGCGCATGAAGCTGGAATTACTAGAATCACATCTTTACCTAATGCTTTAGCTACTGTACGAAGCGCAACTACAGCTCCACATCCGGGACACGCTCTATTCCCTCCTAAAATGAATTCTTCTTCTGGAATAATTGTTTTGACACCCATCTTCTCACCTCAATCCTACAAACTCAAATTTTTCTTGAACTTCACCTTTTTCCGCTGCAGTCATGGATCTTTTCACAAAATCTTCTATTTGCATTTGTGTTACGTCTCTTCCACCCAGTCCTGCGACAAAGCCGAATATTTCTGGTCTTTGTTTAAGGTTGTATAATGCTCCTTTTACCTCCGTGAACAGGCAGCCTTCATTTCCAAATGAAATGTTCCTATCTATGACTACAAGCGTTTTACCCTTTGCCACATCTCGTAATTCTTCATTTGGAAATGGTCGAAATACACGAATTTTAACACTTCCAGCTTTATATCCTTGCTCTCTAAGACTGTCTACTACTATTTTAGATTCAGAAGCCAATGTTCCCATGCTTAAAATCAGAAACTTTGCATCATCACATCTATAACGCTCTATCATGCCTCCATGCGATCTTCCAAAGAGTTTTTCGAATTCTTTGTCCACCTCATTAATCTTTATTCTTGCATTCTCCATTGCTCTTTGCCTCAAGTATTGGAAGTCCATAAATCCAGGATATCCTGGATCACTCTCTGGAAAAACCATTGGATATAGCACAGCAGGTCGATCAGGATCTAAGTAGACGTGTTTGGGATTATATGAAGGTAAAAAAGAATCTATAGCCTCTTGACTAGGGATACTAAAAGGCATTACTGTATGGGATAAAATAAACGCATCTAAGCAGACCATAGCTGGTAAGAGAACATCTGAATCCTCACAAATGCGATATGCTTGAATAATTGTATCAAAGACTTCTTGATTATTGTCCGCATAAAATTGAATCCAACCTGTATTCCTTTGAGATAGTGAATCAGTATGATCAGCCCAGACACTCCAAGGAGGACCAAGGGCCCGATTAACAACAGCCATCACAATAGGAAGTCTTCCGCCTCCTACCCAATGAAGGACTTCATGCATCAGAGCTAAGCCATGACTACTTGTTGCGGTAAATGTCCTCGCACCTGTAGCACTCGCTGCTGTAACTACTGCTAGTGCACTGTGTTCAGATTCGACACGAACGTATCGTGCTTTTATGGGATATGAATCTCGTTCGATCCATTCTGAGAGAGTTTCAACGATCGAGGTTTGAGGTGTGATTGGATAGGCAGAAATCACTTGAACTTTGGCCATTTTAGCAGCTAACGCTGCTGCAGAATTTCCAGTAGCAATTATTTCCTGACTCATCGTTCATTCCTCCTCCTCTTTCACCATTATAATTGCTTTAACAGGACATTCCTGTGCACAGATGCCACATCCCTTGCAGTAACGAAGATCGATTTCAATAGGATTAGTCTTTTTAATTGCAACCTCAGGACAGAATAACCAACAATTAAAGCAGCCTATACATTTTTCAGGAGTAAGAACTGGCCTTTGTGACCTCCAAGTCCCAGTTTCACCTGCCTCACCTTCTTCTGGCACATTTAGTGGTATCACATACTCATTATTTTTCTTCTTTTTTGATGTTATATTCGATGCTGCCATGGCTTTTCACGCTCATTAGAAGGAATTGTAAAATTTATCATATAATCTAATGAATATCTGGGTTTAATCGCCTTTCTATTGTTGCAAACTATTTTTTTCTATAAGGAGAATAGATTATTTCTGTCAATTGAGCATTAACATGATGTTTTTTGGTGAGTTAGCTTGCAAGCTTCTGCATTTCTTCTACCGATCTCCCCATGCCACTTTTTTTCAATAATTTTCGTAAGAGTATCAAGAGATATTAATCCAGTAATTTTTGAAAATGCGCCAAGTATAGGTGTGTTAAGAACAGGAATTCCAGCTACTATCAAGCCTAAGTCTTGTGCTACAGTTGTTACATCAGTTGTACATACTTGAAAATTTCCTTTAAGGCTTAGTTCATAAGGTTCTTTAGAGGAATTGATAATTATAGTTCCTCCTTCTTTTAGTCCTTCATCAGGTCTTATCAAACCAAGTAATGTGGAATCTAAGACCACAACATAATCTGGAGTATAGATTTGTGAGCGAATACGAATTTCTTCATCAGACATTCTTGTGAATGCCATAATTGGAGCCCCTCTTCTTTCGGCACCAAAATACGGAAATGCCTGAACTCCTTTATACCCCTCTAAATAAGCTGCTTCAGCCAAAATTTGTGCGGCTGTAACTGCGCCTTGTCCTCCACGTCCATGCCAGCGAACCTCAATAAGCTGACCCAATCATATCCCTCAGTGGTGGCTTTCCATTTGAGTTGATCGCCGCGCTCCAAGGCGCTTCGAGATTCACATATGTAACCGCTAATTAGACAACAGTTTTATTTCACTTTTTTATCTAAATAAACAAGATTGAGCGTTTCATTAATTTTTTCTTCTTTAAAGATGTTATAACCAAGTTTTTGGTATAAATAGATATTCTTTTGACTTTTTGAACTCGTAAACAATTCAAATCGTCTAGCATGTTTAAATCGTACCTCAATTTCGTTCATTAGTTTTGTGCCAATACCTTTGTTTTGATGATCAGGATCCACGATGAGCTTGCCAATAAAACAGGTTCCATTTTCTAAGTGCGCTCTTACTGATCCAATAATCTTTTTTTCAATAGCCTTTAAAACTAACCTTTGCTTAAATTCCTCAATAATTTCTTCTAATGTTTGCGTTAAAGGCGGGATATTGTAGTTACCAAGAATTTCAGCTTCACTAATATAAGCCAATTTTTGAAGCTTCAAGATTGGTTCAGCATCCTCAATCTTGGCTTCTATAATCTCCATAAGATCCCCAATCTGACTGAAAAGAAATAGTTACTTATTCTAGGACTATTTCTTTAAGTATATGTGTCTTATATATCTAAAAGAATTCAAATAATCTTCGACTTTTACTTAGACTGCTTCATTTCTAGAGGTTGAAAAAATGATAGACTTAGAAAAAGTTCGACTGATTGATCTTTCGAAAAAACTACAACCTGGAATCAAACAACATGATGGAACTTACATGCATGGAAATGAACTTCGCCGTCTTGAGTTGAGAGAGTTTATTTTTGGCGGAGACAATACTTTCATGAACTGGGTTGAGATTGAAACGCATATAGGAACTCATGTCGAAGGTCCGTCCCACTATCTGAAAGAAGGGAAAGATATTGCATCAATACCTTTAGACAACTTCATTGGTGAAGCTATGGTAGTCGATTTATCTCATAAAAACACAAATGAGCCTATTCTCCCTGAAGACATAGAGGGAATTAATAACAGAGATATTGTTCTCATGTTCGCTTCAAAAAGCTACAATGATAATGAGCGACCATATATATCCCCTGAAACTGCTGAATATCTTTATAAGAAAGGCATAAAACTTCTAGGTATCGATGATTCAATTCGCGTAGAGGCACCTAATTCTATGGCAACACATGACTTCTTACTCAAAAATGACGTCCCAATTATCGAAGGCTTAGATAATCTTCAAGAACTTAAAAAGCAAAGGTTTTTCTTTATTGGCCTTCCTCTTAAAATTAAAGGACTAGATTCTTCGTGGATCAGAGCAATTGCATTAGAAGATGTAGATTAGATTTACAACAAAGGAAACGAGACAGAAATGAATTTGTACAGTTTAGTTGCAGTTTATTGCAAAAATCCTGAAAAAGTTTCTCAAATAGTTTCAGACATGTTAATTCTTTCAGATATACAGAACATACAGAAGTTAAGTGATCCTACAAGAAATATGTCTTTAGATCATAACTCTGGGATCGGAGCTGTTAGCCTAGGACAGTTTACGGAAAACAAAACAAGTCATCTATTTAATGATGAGAAGAATGAATTAACTGTTGTTCTTGATGGTGAAATCTACAATAAAGAGTTTTTTGAGGAATATATTACTGAATATTCTATAGATACAAGTTCTGATGTTGAATTAGTTGCCTATCTTTTCAAAAAACTGATTTCCTCATTTGAACTAACCTCCGCGCTTAGAAAAATGGTTTTAATGCTTGAAGGGGCATATGTGTTCATAATTTTATGGCATAAGCATAACAGACTAATCATTGTAAGAGACCCGATTGGAATTAAGCCATTATATTTTGTGGAAACTCCTGAATGCATTCTTTTTTCATCACAAAAAAAACCACTCCTCTTTCAAAGAACTGAAAACATTTTCTATGAAGATATTCAAAGTTTCCACCAAGATAGGATCTTTGTCGTTTCAAAATCAGGTGATGTTGTAGATTTTACAGCAGAAGGATTGAAAAAACATCAGATGTTAGATATATCTCCCAACAAAATAATTCAGTCACTTGATGGACTTTTTCGATTTGCAATTGAAAGAAGACTGCCCGATTACAATGAAAACACTGGTATTCTATTTTCTGGCGGGCTCGATAGTTCTATTCTTACAAGATATGTATCCGAATATGATGTCTCTTTTAACCTTTATACATCAGGTCTTCAAAATTCTCTAGATCTTGAGCACGCTATTGATGCCTTTAGTACATTTGATGCTGTCCTTAAAATAAACGAGTTATCCATAGAAGATATCGAAGCAGAAATCCCACGGATACTTTTTTGCATCGAAAAACCAGAAATTATGCAGCTAAATATAGCAATTCCTATTTATTTTTCAACATTATTAGCAAAAAAAGATGATGTACATCTGTTTTATTCAGGACAAGGTCTTGATGAGCTTTTTGGTGGCTATGCTCGACATGTAGATACTCCACAAACCAAAGGTTATGAGGCGTTATATGAGCAATTGTGGACAGAGTTTGAAACATTTCCGCAAATCACCCTTGAACGCGATGATATTCTAAGCAAAACAAATAGATGTATATTTAGAATGCCGTTTCTTGATCAAAGAATTGTAAGTTATGCGATGAGAATTCCGGCTTCATATAAAATTTATAATACAGGCAACACTTTCGTAAGAAAGTGGATCTTGCGCAAATTGGCTGAACGCCTGAACCTACCAAAAAAAGTTTACAAACGTAAAAAGGTGGCAACGCAATTTGGATCTGGCACAGCTATCGCATTAGGTAAAATTGCAAAGCTAAATGGATTTGATAAGTCTCTTGCAAAGCAATTTGGATACCAAAGCAATCAAAAAATGTATCTTGAGGCTATAGCATGTTTGTTAGGTTTTCCTTTTCGAGAAGAAAAAACAAAAAACATTTTGAAATTTATGCCTGAAGAGTGGAAGGAAAAAACAAAACAGTATCTTCCCTTCATACATCTACTCCAAAAGTTCTCTAAAAATACCTAAATCATTTTATTTAAGACTATCGATGATTTCCTTGCTTTTTTATGAAAGTCTTTTAGTATTTTGCAATACCTTAATGCTTAAATATACTCTAATCTACCACGTCATCTCTTGATGATCGAGCTAAAATTGTGAGTTATTAGAGTTTTTTCAATTATTTCATTAATTTATATCACCAAATTTTCACCATTCTCAAATAATGCAAAAAAATGCTTACTCTATTGCAATTGTGTCCGATCCATAATTTAATAACTCAAACTGATTACTATTTTAAAAAAATTAACTTATCTATATGATGTACAGGTGTCTAAAATAATCAAGTTTTTACAAATGTAAAGGTGTCGTTGTTTAATTTTTTATCATTTTGTATTAAACTTGTCTAAATCCTGTGATTTAATTTAAAAATAAAGTATTCAGATGTTGACTCATCCGATAAGTTTTTAAACAAGATACTATATCCTATTGTCTAAATAATCTATAGTATTGTTACCTTTTACAATTGTAACATTTACAAACGTAAAAATAGCATCTATGGACGAAGAAAAAATGGGGACGATCGAAATTTTAGAGCAGCGAACATCAAAAGAATCTTGCACTCCTCATGTATCAGAAAAAGTTGATATCGAGGATTATATTCCCTCACGATGGCGCAAACATGGAATTTGGTAAAAAAGAAGTCGAAATTTTAGATTTCTTTATTTTCATTAATTTTTAGTAGTAGTACAACATCTTCATAAGACAAAATTCTATTTTTATATTGCAGAAATTTTGAATGAAATCTATTCAAATGATTTACGCGACTGGATATCTACCTAGAGCTAGGTCATTACACAATTCATCTATATTTTGAAAAGAGGATTCCATTAGTTCATTAACTTGGTCTGAAATAGAAGAGAGTTCCTTTCCTTCTTTCATTATTATTTCTGCTGCTGCTAGTTCTGGTTTATCAATTGGTTGTCCAATTTTGCTTAATAACCAGACAAATGCTTCTTCTATCTCGTCTTTAAATGTTGTATAGATTTCGTTTGCGATTTTATGGCTTAACAAACTATAAATCTTTCCGACGTGGCTCACAGGGTTTTTCCCTGCTGCTGCTTCACTACTAACTGGTCTGTTTAAAGTTATTAATCCATTTGCTCTATTTCCTCGCCCTACTTGACCACTGTCCGCGCTTTCTGCGCTTGTGCCTAGAGTACTCAGATATAATCCAGAAATACCTTTTCCTTCCCTATCTAGCGTATTAAAAGACAAATCCATTGTAGGCGAGTCTTCTACAAGTTCGTGTGTTACGAAAGTTCTTATTGCATCTAACACTTCATTCTTCTTTCGAAAATATGTTGCTTCTGAGTCAATATAAGAGTCCAACATGGGCATAGCGACAATCATATGGAGCGATTGACCAGTTCTATGGCCCATAATCTTCACGTCTTCCCCAGTTTCTGGAAATTGGTTTTTAAATTGTCGTGAATTAAGATATCGTTCTAAGGATAATACTGTCTTTTCAGTATAAGTTAAAGGTGCATATCCAACGGCCGCTGAGGTGTCATTTGCGACAAGAAGGCCTTCCTTCTTTTGAAAAATGTCCTTGAGTTCTTCTGAACCCTCTTTCAGCTCTATCTGATATTCCACATGTTCGTTAGGATCAATAAATCTGAATTTAGATTTAAGCCAATTTTTAGCTGTTTGTATAGCTATTTCATCAGTTAATATTTCCTCTTCACCATAAAACTTGGTTGCTCGATCTCCAATTATTAATCGCATCGGCTTAATAACCTGACCGCCTCCAAATTCATGTCTTACTTCTCCAGCTGCTAATAACGCTTTATCGATGTTGTGATGAAGAATTACACCAAATCTTTTCAGGTATTCTTGACTGAGCTTAACAGAAATTTGATCCATGATAGCATCACACATGTTATCAGGATGTCCAAGTCCCTTTCGTTCTACAATTTCAACTCTTTGTTGAGGAAGCGGAACATTTCTCAGTTGCTCGATAATAATTACTTTGTTCATAATCGCCACTTCACCTTAATTTGTAAATCAATTGATTATATCTCGCAATTTGAATGTATAATTAACGTGATCAGGTGCTAAAATGAGTGCTTTGGTTTTTAGTTTTTTGGTATCGATATGATACTGCTAAAACTGTAAAGTTCCTAAAAAGCCTTGTGAATGTTTTCTGAAAGAAGACTATTTGATCTGAAGGAGTGGGCTTTCTTACTCAGCAACCTGTAACACAATTGTTTCATTGAATTTTTTTTCATAAAACTTGTATTATTAGAACGAATTGACCATAACAAATATATTTTTTCTTCGCGAAAAATTCATTATGAAATAAAATTTTCGTATTACGCTCCGTATGCATTAAGTAAAACTGCAATTCAAGGTATAAATATTGTAAAACCATAGTA
Organism: Promethearchaeota archaeon; assembly: GCA_048940375.1. Lineage (GTDB taxonomy): Archaea > Asgardarchaeota > Sifarchaeia > Borrarchaeales > Borrarchaeaceae > Borrarchaeum. Next base: position 8,369 of record JBHLOP010000032.1, read on the forward strand.
ACGATACTGAACTAGTAAAAATGAATTCGGAGAATATTTCTATGAATTCGATTGAACGAGTGAAAACAGGGATTCCAGAACTAGACGATCTCCTCCATGGCGGGTTTATTAAGAATTCTTCAACAGTTATTACTGGGGGCGTCGGAACGGGTAAAACGATCTTAAGTTTGCAGTTCTTATGGAATGGTGCTAAAACCTATAATGAACCAGGCTTGTTGATAACAATCGATGAAAGCCCGGCTGAATTACGAAGAGAGGCTGCTATGTTTGGATGGGATTTGAAAGAATTAGAAGAGGCTAATCCACCTTTACTAGCGATCATTGATATAGCAACTCCAAGAGCGGGGTTACCTTCAGATGAACGTTATTCCTTGCGTGAGTTAGATTTGCCACTGATTATAAAAAAGATATACGATACGCACAAAGAAATCAATGCTAAACGTGTGGTAGTTGATTCATTATCTGCACTCGGTTTTCGTTATGATTCATTAGGAAAGATAAGATCAATAATGTTTCAGTTGTCATCCTTCTTAAATGAGTTAGAAGTTACATCTCTTATGACAGTTGAATCGCCCGAAAACTCATCCATTTCCCGTTTCGGAATTGAAGAATTTCTCGCCCAAGGCGTGATTCAATTATTCTTAAGAAATGATGAGGCAGGAAATCTAAAGAGAAATCTGCAGATCCGCAAAATGCGGTCTACTCCGCACTCACTAAAGATCTTCTTCTTTGAAATATCAGATAAAGGAATTGTAATTCTATCAGGTTGAATGTGCCGCTAATACATTTTAATCGGATTTTTTTTAACGACAACCCTTTGAAGTTAACCTCAAACGATTCTTGTTTGATTCTAACCCAATTGTTTAGTGAATGTAGCGCTACAAATTAAAAAATAGATTTTCTTAATTAAATGCACACATGGTAAAACTATAAAAAGCAATAACGTTTCATGTTTTGAAGGTGCCAGCTGTGCAAATCGCAATAGATCCAATACTTTTCTTTATCGCAATAGTTATGGTAATCGGAATTTTCGTAGCCCGTGCCGCAGAACATAGAAAATTCCCACGCACACTCCCTTTAATACTTACTGGAATTGCCCTTGGTGTCATAAATTCGCTATTTGCTACTCCTTTGTTTAATTTACAAGAAATGGGGATTCCGCTAGAAATTGTAGCGACACTAGCACTTGCTGCCGTTTTATTCAGGGAAGGCTTACATCTTAATATAGCTGAATTGAAACAAAATATTAAACCTGTAATTTTGTTAGCATCACTTGGCACGGTATTAACAACATTTCTCATTGGTGCATTAGGACAATTTGCATTTGAGTTAACTTTAATTCTAGCCCTTCTTTTTGGAAGTATTTTTTCACCGACTGATCCTGCAGCTACGTTTGCCTTATTCGAAGGTGGAGGAACAAGGATAAAAAAGAATTTAGAGACTACTTTAGGTGGAGAATCGGCTTTTAACGATGCAGTTGGAATCGTAATTGTTATACGGATATTTCTTCCTGCAGCAAAAACAAATCAATTTCAATTTAATGTGTTGTTAATAATTTGGACACTTATTGGCGGCATAATTATCGGCTTAGCTTGTGGTTGGTTAGGAAATGTACTAATAGAACGTGTCCATAGAAAATTAGAGATTTCCCTGATAACCATCAGTGCTGCCCTATTAGCATTTTCTCTTGCAGAACTGTCAGGGGCGAGTTCAGCCATAGCAGCACTTATAGCAGGCATAACTTTAGGCAGCCCGCACATAATCAAAAAGCAGCCCTTTCCGAAAGAAGGAACCCTGGAAATTTGGGAAAATATATCGTTTCTTGGAGAAATTGTAGCTTTCATTCTGATTGGTGCCTTTTTCAACCCTCTTGAAGCTATTGCATTTATCCCGTTAGCACTACTTATGACAGCAATAATTCTCGTATCAAGACCAATAGCAGTTCTAATTAGTACGCTAGGAACTAAGTTATCCCTAGGTGAAACGCTTTTTGTTGGTTGGACTGGAATGCGAGGATTAGCTACTGCTGCCTTAGTCGCAATTTCATTTGAAGAACTGCATCTATCTAATGTAGCTGATGCTACGGCATTATTAAACGCGTCTATGCTTTGTCTTCTTTTTATGACTGCTATTCAAGGTCTTACTATACCTTTTATAGCCGCAGAAACGGGTGTAGTTGAGAGTGTTGACGAACTTGAGGAGATTACTGCTAAACAAATTGCAACAGCGGCAATTATATTAAGATTACACGAGGCTCTCGAAAACAGAGAAATTGGAAGAGTTACATATACAAGACTCGCAACTCCAGTTCAAGATGAATATCGTATTTTAGCAGAGCGAAAGAAAAATTTAGAAGCAGATCAAAGGGATCAGATAAAAGCTCTTAAATTAGAGTTAGAGTCATATAGGCAAGCCACTGATCGACTTTATGATGCTTTAGAAGCTTGTGATATTGGAGACAGATCTTGTGAAGATTTAGTACGCCTATATGAAAGTAAGATACAAGATGTAGAAGCTGAACTTAGTCGCATTTTGTCGCCTAGCCCTATTGATAGGCCATCATTAGTAACTAGATTGTTCGGAAGCATCCGCAATACCTTTAATCGAAAGAAGGCTTCAGAAGAAGTAGTTGATCTTAAGAAAATTGAAGATATTGTTGAAGATGTAGGAGAATTAAAAGATTTAGGAGAGATAGAAGCTAAAGATACTGATGACGTTGATAACGAAGATCTAAATAACTCCTAGAAGTATTGTTTTACTTATCTCTGGGTAATTTTTTTGGTTTCTCTAATAAAACTGATTGATTGATAATTGTTGCTCATATAGTTTTTATAATAGTTAACGTCAATATACTACTCTTTATAGAAATTTCTGATACTATATGGTCAGCATATTTTTATGAAATCAACCTAATGATATAATTTCTCTTTGATTACAGTTTCGGCTATTTAATGACTGTTGTAAAGTACTGGAGAGGCAGACATTTGTCAACAAACGGGCTAATTCCAATGGTTGGAATTACTATCATTCTAATTGCCACATATGCCCTGATTTCATCTGAGAAAATAAATAAAACGGTAGCTGCATTAGTGGGTGGATTAGGAGTTTTGATTTTTGTAAAAGTCACTTTCCTAACTACTGGGTTTGAGGTTTTTACTGATGCCGAAATATTTAGTGAATTAATTGATTGGCAAACAATCACAATTGTTGTAAGTATTCTTATTGTTGTCGAAGCTGCTCGAGAATCTGGACTTTTTGACTTTGTCACTATATCGATAGTGAAAATGACAAAAGGCGAACCTATAAGGATTTTCCTTTATATGAATCTACTCACTTTTGCTCTTTCTGCACTAACATCCAGCCCTGCATTCGTCATCGTAGGCGCACTAACGCTAGTTGTAACCAAGAACCTAGATTTAGATCCAATGCCTTTTCTTATTAGCGAGATTATGATCGCAAATACAGGTGGCGTTTGTACGGTCATTAGTAGTTTTGTAAACATTTTAATTGCCTCAAACTATAATCTTGCCTCTGTGCACTTCCTTTCTTACGGCGCCTTTGCTGCTTTAGCGGTTCCTATAGGTGGCCTTCTTGTTGTTGTAAATCTAATTGTATTTCGTCTTATTTACGGCAAAAAGCTACAAAAAGACGCAGAAACACTCTCTGAAGACTTAAAAAGAACATTGATTGGTCTCGACGAATGGTTAGTCGTGAAGAATCGTGGCGCCTTCTATAGGTCTGCTATCCTGTTAATAGGTACAATTGCTACATTTGCAATTGCTAGTTTCATAAATGTACCTTTCTTCCTCGTTGCGTTAACCAGTGCAATACTTTTTATTTTCTTTTCAGATGAAAGAATAGAGATATTGCTCCATAAGGTTGATTGGGAGATGGTAATCTTCTTTATAGCGATATTTATTCTTGTTGGAGGAGCTCATAAAGTTGGTATTTTGGACATATTTGCTGAAAGTATTGGAGGCATGTCAGGAGGGAATAAGTATCTTCTATGGGTAACACTCGTTTGGATGACTGGTATTCTTTCTGGATTCATGGACAACGTCAGTGTTACAGCAGTCCTTATCTTTGTCATCCCAACTATCGCCGCTACAGGAGGTTTTAACGAAACCGCTATCATCTGGGCAACAATTCTCGGTGCAAATCTGGGTGCGAGTCTTACGCCCATTGGAGGCGTGTCAAACATTATTGGGATTGGACTTTTGGAAAGGGAAGGAACCAGAATCTCCTGGTTTGATTTCATCAAACTTGGGAGTATGATAACATTCATCGATCTAGCTGTAGCAACGGGCTATCTGATCTTACTTGCATCGATATTCGGCTGGTGAGCTAAAGAGATTTTTTTCATCCCTTATTTCACAAAAAAGTTAATATGGTAAGAACAAGATCCCCTTTTGCTATATAGAATTAAAGTACTTAACAGAAATCGGGTGCACTCAATGTAATTACTAAAACAGGGCATTTTGCATATTCAACAACATACCGAGAAGCAGGCCCCAACTGCATTGATTCTATTGTCTCACTCTTACGGCCCATAACGATTAAGTCAACATCCATAGTTTTGGCAGCTTCAATAATCCTTGGACCAGGTATACCTCGTATAATCAGAGTTTGTATTTTGACGTCTTGTGTGCCGCAGATTCTCTCTACCTCGTTTATGTAACTTTTTCCGAAAAGTTCAGAGAATTTTGCAATTTCTTCTTCGAGGGCTGCATCCCCGAATTGCTGTTTTCTTGTTCTAGTATCTTCGGTTTCAGATGCAACATAAAGAATTACGAGTTCAGCACCCATTTGTTTAGCCATGTTGATTGCGTGACCCCCAGCCTTTAGAGCAATTCTAGAGCCATCAATTGGGACTAAAATTTTTGTGTACAACTTTCATCCTCGTTTTAATTTCTCAATTATAATGTTTAAATTAAGTTTTCAGATTTTGTAAATATTCGAAATTCTATATAAAAATAGCTAATTTGATGAATCTG
>JBHLOP010000033.1:0-12949 GCA_048940375.1 Promethearchaeota archaeon
TGAGTAAATTTCATCGCACTCTTGACTCTATTTTCAAATAAGCCAAGTTCCCTAACTCCGAATCCCATTGAGAGTCCTATTAATTGTGGTAAGTGAAGAATCGGGATTTCGTAATCAAGTTTCCACAGCTCCTTGACCTTTATTTGGTTCAAGTCTAAACTAAGGGAACAAAACGGACAAATCGTAATAAGTGCACTAAGGTCAGCAGCATGAGCAGTCGAAATGATGCGATATGTTAATCGCCATGCAACGTCAGGATTTACGCTTAGAACAGGTGCGCCACAACAAGATATTTTCCCCTCATAATCTCTAGCGCTAATTCCAGGGATCACATTTATAATCTCATCCATTTGTTTTGGTCGTTCTGGATCGCCATGATGCATGGTTTCAGAAGGTCTAAGCATGTGACAACCATAATATGCTCCAACCTTTTGATCTTCTTTGAATGGTATTTTAAGGTGCTCTCTGATTCTTTTAAGACCGACATCCTCATAAAGAACTTTGAGAAAATGTTTTACTTCGATTGTGCCTTTATATTCTAGATCTACATCGGCAAGAATCTCGTTAGCATATTCTTTGACAGTTTCATTTTTTTTCAAAATTTCATTTGCGTGAATGAGCGAGCCTACACAACCATTGCAAAGAGCACAAATATCTAAGCCCATGTTTTCAGCCGTAGCCAGGATTCTAGCAGCCAATAAAGTGTAATAGTGTTCATCGATTGAACGAATAATTGGTGAGCCACAACATCCTGAATCGGGGAGATCAATCAAATCGACGCCTAATTCGCTTGCAACTACGCGAGCAGACGCTTCATATCCATTCATCTTTTCAGGGATCGTGCATCCTAGAAAAAGTGTATACTTCAATCCTGCTCACCACTTTTTTCTTCAAAATGAACTAATATATCGAATTTGATCTTTTCTGCAAGTTTTTTCATCGTATCAGAGTCAGGCTTAGGAAGTTCTGGTAATTTGAAGCGACTTTGTCGTATTTTATTCTCATATTCACCTACTTCGTTCATCAGACCAAATGTTAAGATATTAGCTGCTATATCTGGCCAAGCATCAGGTAAAATATCTTCTTTAGCTGCGATATTCCTGAGGTGGACAAAGACTTCGGGCGGTTTTACATCTTGAGGACACCTCTCAAGACAAACATAGCAATTTGTGCACAACCAAATGAGTGGGTTGTGCAATACTGCGTCTCGGTCGCCCAGAGTGATGAGTCGAATAATATTTCTTGGGCTAAATTCCTCACCACCGAACCGCGCTACAGGACAGCTACCTGTACATGTCCCGCACTGGTAACAGGCAAAGAGATCGAATGCAATGTCCTCGGTAAATTCCTCTGCAAGACTTACGTCTAAATCTGAAAGTTTAACTACTTTTTCAGTTTCCAACTCTATTCCTTCTTTTGTTCTTCCATTTCTTTTTTAACTCGAACAATTTCAGATTTTTGCCACTCTATAAACTCGTCAGAACCGCCTTTCATCAATTTACTTAAATCATCATTTAAATTACTTGGACTAACTTTGACCAGCCAACCTGCACCATAGGGGTCTTTATTGACAAGGGATGCATCGTCCCATAACGCTTCATTGAAAGCCGTTACCTCACCACTTACTGGCGCATAAAGTTTGCCTGTCCATTTTCCGCTTTCCAATGTTCCAAAAGGCTTCATGAACTCTACTGGTTCACCTTCAAACGGCAATTGCACAGCCTGTATTTTTTCGGCTACTGCTTGAGCAAAATCTGTAACGCCAAACACAACAATATTTCCTTCAACTCGTGCCCATGAGTGCTCTGAGCTATAATACAATTCGTCCGGTAGATCATAATCTTCAATTTTTACCATTTTTACATTCTCCTTTTCAATTTGTAAAATTGTTTTCTTTCAAAGGTTATATATAAGAAGCACCCTGCGTAGGGAGCTAGTCCTTCTCTCAGTCCCATTGGGTTTCCCGAGAGAAATCATTCCATTTTGGTCTGAGTTAATCGCGACGGATTGGGGCCAAGTTTGGAAACGTTTTTGCCAAAGGATTGCATTGCTTCCCTAAACTTTTCTGCCTCTGCTGAAGATAAGAAGTACATTGCAACTCTAGTGTCTCCGAGACCAAGAACTTCAAGAAGTTGATTAGCTAAATCCACAGACCGTTCAGCCATCAAATTTCCGTCTATATAATCGCAATCGCCCTTGTGTCATCCAACTACTGCAACGCCATCAGCACCTTGCGAAAACGCGTCCAAAATCCACGAGGTATCAACTCGACCGGTACATGGTACACGAATTATCCGTACACGATGGTCATATTGAAGTTTTGAAAGTCCAGCCAAATCCGCTGCACCGTATCCGCACTTTTCACAAGCGAACACAAGCAATAATGATTTTCGGCTCTGGAGCATAGCTTCAATTTGCGGATAAAATTGTTCATCGCGCCAGTATCGAAGTTCTCTTGCACTAGAAGGACATGCTGCAACACACATGCCACAGCCTTTGCATTCGATTTCATCGGTAGCCGAAACTAGTTTTCCTTCTTCTTTTTCTTCAAGATATATTGCGTCGTATGGACATGCAGCAACACAGATTGCACATCCGCTACAGAGATCTTGGTCACAAACTGCTTTGATGAGTTCAAGTTGTAGTTCTTTTTGTTGCAAAAGTACCCCAGCCGCTGACGCAGCTGCTTTACCTAGTGCTATTGAGTCACCTACACCCCGGGGTGAAAGAATTGCTCCAGCGAGATAGATGCCATCCTTTCTTGTTTCGACAGGCTTAAACTTGATATGAACTGGCTCTATAAAGCCATCAGCTGCACGGGTAACACCCGTCATCTTGCATATATCTTCGAAATCTTCAGGCGGTTCCTGTCCAACTGCTAACACTACATAATCTGCATCAATTTCAAACGTTGTTCTTGAAAGAGTGTCATATACTTGTACAAGGGCATTTCCATCCTGTCCCTTCCTAACAACAGGAGGTTTATCTTCGATCCACCGCATAAAGTTAGTTCGGTACTTTTTCCGTGTAGTAAGATAGAACTCCTCCATATAGCGACCTGTAGGTCGTAAGTCTTCTTTGTAGAGAATGAATGTTTGACATTCAGGGAAGAGTTCTTTCACTGCTTGAGCATTTTTCATTGAGGCGCCGCAACAAACACGAGAACAATGTACATTTCCATCTTTTTCCCTTGAACCAACACACTGAATAAAGACTACGCGCTTTGGATCAGGATTTATTGATTTGTCTTTTAGCATTTGTTCGAATTCAAGTGAGGTTACAACGCCCTTAACAGAATTGTAACCATATTCTCCTTCTTTAGGTGCGTATATTTTTGTTCCGACTGCTAGTATTATAGCACCAACGTTCACAGCAACTTCTTCGCCATTCTTTGTCCTGATTTGCGCAAGGAAATTACCTATATGCCCGTCAAGAGATGCTAACGATGCTTCAAGGTAAATCGAGATACTAGTGGACTGAAGTATCTGAGAAGTTAGTTCATCTACAATTTGATTGGCTTCCACAAGTTCTGGTGCAATTTTATAGAGAGAGTTTAGACGTCCACCAAGTTGTGCTTCCTTTTCAATGATGTGAACATTGAACCCTTGTTGTGATAAATCAAGAGCGGTTGACATTCCAGCTATACCACCCCCGATTACTAAAGCTTCATTGATTACCTCTACTGTCCGGTAGGGAACGACTTCAAGATGTAAGGCACGTGAAACGCCAGCCCTGATTAGGTCTTTTGCCTTTTCTGTGGCTTCTTCTGGCGTCTGCATATGTACCTGAGCACTCTGATCTCTAAGATTCACCATCTCGAACAGGTACTTATTCAAGCCTGCATCCTCTACTGCTTGGCGAAAAGTGGGTTCGTGGAGGAGAGGAGAACATGATGCAACAATCACTCTATTGAGATCGTGCTCAGTGATCGCATCTTTAATGCTTGCTTGTCCAGGTTCACTGCAAAAGAATTGATCTTGAGCCGCGTAAATAACGTTAGACAGTGTTTTTGCATAGTCTATAACTTTGGGTACATCAGTATAATTGGCAATGTTACCACCACAATGACATACAAAAACGCCAATTCTTGTTTCGCCAGAAATATCTAACTCTGCCTCTGGTACAGATGGTTCAATATACGGGGGACGAGTACCCAGAAAGCTTATTGCGGACGAAGCCGCAGCTCTTGCCTGAGTGACTGTATCTACCGCATCTTTTGAACCAGTTGCTACTCCAGCCAAAAAGATTCCTGGTTGAGATGTTTCAATCGGATGGTAACTATTTAACTGCTTAGGAAATCCGTCCACACCTAAATCAATCCCTAAGAGGTTGCACAGATCAATTGTTCCTTTAGAAGGAATAAATGAGCAATTCAGGACAACAAGATCGATATCTCTTATTCCTGAGATTTCTCCGGTGTCAGTATCTTCATTCCAGACAATTAAATTATTTGTTTCAGCATTTTCTTGAATTTCGGCGACCTTTCCACGCACAAAATTCAGGTCATATTTTTCTTTAGTCTGTCTATAGTATTCTTCGTAGAGTTTTCCAGCAGTACGCATATCAATATAGCAAATAGCTGCTTTTCCGTCGTTTACTTGAAGTTTGTATGCTCTAGCCTGTTTTAGCGCCCACATGCAACATACTCTGTTACAAAACTCATTGCCTTCTTTGGCACTTCTAGAACCTACGCATTGAACCCAGAGAATACTTTGTGGTACATTTCCATCAGAAGGTCTCACTATTTTGCCATTGCTTGGTCCTGTAGGATGAAGTAAACGTTCAAATTGAAGCGATGTAATGACATTTGGGTAGATTCCATAACCAAATTGCTTCAATTGACTTGGATCGAATTCATCAAATCCAGTAGCCATTACTATAGAACCAACTTGAATCTCAAAACTTGTTTCTTTTTCATCAAAGTTAACCGCGTCTGCTGGGCAGATTTTTTCACAAATCTGACAAATGCCATATTGAAGATAGAGGCAATGGGTTGAATCAATTTTGTAGACAAGCGGAACTGCTTGAGGAAATGGCACGTAAATCGCACTTTTGGCGTCTAAAGATTCATTAAATTCATTTGGCGTCTTTATTGGGCAGTTTTGTGTACATAAACCGCATCCTGTGCATTTTTCTTCATTGACATAGCGTGGACTTCGCCTTATCTTAACCTTCCAGTTTCCTGGATAACCTGAGATTGATTCTATCTCAGATAAGGTTAATACTTTGATGTTTTCCGTTCGAGCAACATTAGCCATTAACGGAGCGAGAGGTCACGCACTGCATTCGTCTGTAGGGAATATTTTGTATATTTGGCTGTATCGCCCGCCTATTGTTTCTTGTTTTTCTACCAGAAAAGCGGTGAAACCTTGATTTGCAATGTCTAGCGAGGCATACATTCCAGCCATACCGCCTCCGATTACTAGTATTGAAGTACTAGGATCACTTGTAACCTTTTTTTCCATTGCATTCATTTAAAAGCCTCCTATTACTTGTTAGACACCTCCATAACACAATGGTCTGAAGTTTTTTCTGTTTCTAATCGAATTTTGCTTTGAAATTTTTGTCACAATGACTGGAATATGTTGTTATAACTTATTAAAAAAAGATTAGGAGGGGAATGTTGGATTGAAGTTTGTAGTAATTGCACAGTGATTTGTCACTATTCTCAACCCGATATAGTTATTCCACGTGCATCTGCACGTTTTATCTGTAAGAATCAACTATACCAGCTGAATAGGCGACGAGTCGCGGTAGTTCCAATACTCGAATGCGTTCTCTGTATGCCCTCATTCCTATGCTGTGGTGACATGTAGGACAGGTAGTGAGAATATACTGTACTCCTAGCTTTGCTGCGTCTTTTACTATCTCATCACTTAGATCATTTCTTAGTTCTGTATATGGAACACGAATGGGTCCACCACAACATCTCGCGTCTCCTTTAGTTTCTGGCAACTCGACGAACTCTATGCCTGGGATACTTTTAATAACCTTTCTTGGTGCATCGTATTTTAGTGCATATCTCCCAAGATGGCATGGATCCTTAAATGTAACTTTTCCCTCAAGGGGTTTTGTCAGTTTTATTTTACCTTCGTCTATTAAACGTGTGAGCACTTCCGAAATATGATATGCTTTTGGAACATCCTGTGATATAGACTTATAATCTTCATTGAAGACTGAAGCGCACATTGGACATGCCGTAATTATGGTCTCAATTCCTAGTGATTTGAAGAGCTCGATGTTTTTCTTAGCAGCTTTCTCAAAATATGGTTTAAACCCTAACCAATTGAGATATCCTGCGCAACAGTTTTCTGAATCAAGCATCATGAACTCTTCGCCTGCAGTTTTCAAGAGTTTAATTCCAGCAAGTGAATTGTCGGGATAATCTATGGTCCCTACACAACCAGCGTAATAGAGCGTGGAAGACTCCTTAGGTAAGGTTGTCTTTATTTCGCCAAAAACCTCATTGAAAACAGCAGGATAATCCTGTCCATGAGTATTTCCTTTCTCTAGAATATTGTCAGCAATGCTCCTATGTTCTGAAAGCGTATAATTGTTATCGGCTAGATAGACACGTACGTGATCCATAACATCAGTCACTTTGATTTTTGCGGGACAATGTTCCTCACACTTTTTGCAAAGCGTACAAGTATAAAGAATTTCCTTTGCTCGATCATCAACGGGAAAACCTCCCTCGATGAGTGCGCGAGAGAGCATGATACGGCCACGGCAGTTATAACTTTCAACCTGTGTGGCGTCGAAGATAGGGCACGCAAACCGACAAAAACCGCATCTTACGCATCTATAAGTTTCGGTTTCAAACTCATCTTCAATGAACATTTTTTTATATTTTGGCCGTAACATTGTGCCTGAAACGACATCTTCTGGCGTCATTTTAACTTTCCTCCAGTATATTTATTCTTTGACCAGGAATTGGTATTATATGGCCAGGACAAAGTATGTTTTTAGGATCAAATGTTTGCTTGATCTTTTTTGTTAAGTCGAGAACTGCAGCTTCATGTTCTACGGGCATCATCATGAGCTTAGAAACACCGATTCCATGCTCGCCAGTCACTGTTCCTTCCAGATCAACTGCTGCATGCCATAAATCAACTAATGTTTGCAAAGCTCGTCGATGCTCATCTGGATCTCTTTCATCCCATAACAGAATTGGATGTAAGTTGCCATCTCCTGCGTGACCAAACGTTGCTATCTCGATCCCGTTCTTTTCGCTTACTCTATCAATTTCTTGGAACATTGTAGGTAAGTTTTTCAAAGGCACTGATACGTCCTCCATTCGTGCCGTTGGACGTCGAAGTGTTAGCGCTGGGAATGCAGCCTTTCTTGCGGCCCAGACTTGTGTACATGTTTCCAGATCTCGCGCCGTTTCGGTTTTAATGGCTCCCATCTCCTTGAACAAATCTGCAAGCTTATCTAGCCGCATCTCAACGTCATCACGATTTCCATCTAGTTCCACTAATACAACCGCTCCGCATTCTGGAAATTTCAAGGTTCCAGAATACTCTTCCACAGCTTTAAGGGTCTTGTAATCAAGAATTTCTGTTCCTGAGGGGTCAAACCCTCTCTTAATGATTTCTCTGACACACTTTCCTGCTTCAAAAGCAGAATTGAAATAACCACTTGCCACAAGACGGACTGCTGGCAAAGGCTGTATTTTGAGCATTGCTTTGGTAATAATACCGAGAGTCCCTTCTGACCCTACAAATAGAGAAACAAAATCGTAGCCGCATACAAATTTAATAGCTTTGTTGCCTATATGAATGACAGTTCCGTCCGCTAGAACGACTTCCAGGCCCATGACCCATGCTTCTGTAACGCCGTACTTAAGGGCTCTTATGCCCCCGGAATTGTTGTTTATCATGCCACCAATGGTCGCCGTTTTGTCACTTGCAGGATCTGGCGGAAAATAGAAGCCATATGGCTCTAAATAGGTATTCAGGTCTAGACATACGATTCCTGGCTCAACAGTTATTAGAAAATTCTCAACATCGAGATCTACAACCTTATTCATTCGTGCAAGGATTAAAACCAAGCAATCAGGTTTTGCAGGAATTACGCCTCCGCAGACGTTACTTCCGGCTCCTCTTGGAATGATTGAGAATCCTTCTTGATTGGCTAATTTCACTATGGCAGAAACCTCTTCCGTAGTGCTGGCAAAAGCTACAGCTGCTGGCATTCCAGTGTCTATGCTAGCATCTCTTGAGTAAATATATAGATCGATTGGGTGTTTTAAAACATTGTCTTCTCCAACAATCTCCTTTAATTTCGGAATAATTACTCCATCCCAGTTTAAAGTATGTTTTTCCATATCTGCAAGAGAAATTTTAAAGCCTCCTTTTCTTGTTGATCCCTTCTAATTAATTTGCTTTCAACTTTCCGTTCAAGTGTTATCTAAAACAAATGACGAAGTATTTGTACGCAGAAGGTTATAAATGTTCTAATATGACAAAATATGATGATGCGCGCGCGTATAGTTTGAATTTATATAAATCATGCGACCATAAAAATCCTTTACTATCTATCAAAATCGTGAGGGTTAATTTTGAGTAAACCTAAAGTCTATGTGTCACGCGTGATCCCAAAGCCAGCTTTGGATATGATTGACAAGGAATGTGAGATGGAACTTAACGAAAGTGATGTCCCTCTTACACAAGCCGAGTTTATTGAAAAAATGAAAACACTCGATGGACTTGTTTGCCTACTTACTGACGACATTAACGCCGAGATCTTAAAAACGGTAAAAGAAGCAAATCCTAATTTTAAAGTGGTCAGTAATGTAGCAGTAGGTTACAACAACATCGATTGGAGGGCAGCCACAGAATTAGGCATCGCAGTATCTAATACACCAGGTGTATTGAATGACACAACAGCTGATTTTACATGGACACTTCTCATGGCAGTTGCTCGACGCGTTGTCGAGGCAGATAAGTACTTCCGCCAAAAAACGTGGAAGGGATGGGGTATAATGCAGTTTCTTGGCTCTGATGTCTATGGAAAAACGCTAGGAATCGTCGGTCTTGGAAGAATTGGACGTGTAGTTGCTAAAAGGGCTAAAGGTTTTGACATGAAAGTTCTTTATACGGACGTTGTACGGTTTGAAGATTTAGAAAGGGAATTAGGCATCCAATACGTGGATAAAGAGACAATTCTCAGAGAAAGTGACTTCGTAACATTACATGTTCCATTAATGCCTGAGACCACGCATTATATCGGTGCAAAAGAGCTTGAAATGATGAAAGAGACATCATATTTGATTAACGCTTCAAGAGGTCCCGTAGTTGACGAAAAGGCGCTCGTTAAGGCTTTAAAAGATAAACAGATAGCTGGTGCTGGTTTGGATGTCTTTGAAATGGAACCCAAAGCCGAGCCAGAACTTTATGAAATGAAGAATGTTGTGTTAGCGCCACATATCGCAAGTGCATCTATAGAAACAAGGACCAAAATGGCAACCATGGCCGCTGAAAATGTCATTGCTGGCGTTAAAGGACTTAAACCACCAAATTGTGTTAATCCAGAAATTTTTTGATAACCCTCTAAAAAAATAAACAAATAGGAGAGAAAATTATGCCTAAAATGCAAGTAGCGGAGGTCTGTGTTAAAATTCTTGAAGATGAAGGAGTAACAGTAATGTTTGGTATACCAGGTGCCGCAATAAACCCCCTTTATAAATACCTTGGACAATCAACAAAGATTAAGCACTATATTGCTCGACATGAAGAAGGAGCATGTCATGCCGCTGACGGATACGCTCGAGCTACTGGAAAAGTTGGTGTTTGTATCTGTACGAGTGGACCTGCCGCAACAAATTTTGTAACAGGACTCTATACTGCACAAGTTGACTCTATCCCAATTGTCGCAATTACTGGGACAGCGACCAGAGCAGTATTAGGTCAAGAGGCGTTTCAAGCGGTTGATATAGCAGAAATTGTGAAGCCAGTTACAAAGAAAAGTTATTGTGTTAAGGAGCCTTATCGCCTCCCAGGTACTATGAGGGAAGCGTTTCGAATCGCTAGAGAAGGAAGACCCGGACCAGTGCTTATTGATCTCCCCGTCGACCTTCAAAGAACAGAAATTGAATATGATCCTGAAACAGATCGTAGTTTAGACTTTTCGACACCTAAAGCAAATGAAAAACAAATCAATAAAGCTCTTGACATGATCTTGGAAGCGAAGAATCCGATCATCTTAGCTGGAGGAGGAGTCATTATTTCAGGCGCTTCAAAAGAACTCCAAGAATTAGCAGAATATTTAAGTTTACCTATCTGTGCTAGCTATATGGGAAAGAGTGCCCTTGATACTAATCATCCACTGTACGCAGGACTGGTCGGCACGATCAT
Source organism: Promethearchaeota archaeon (assembly GCA_048940375.1). Classification (GTDB taxonomy): domain Archaea; phylum Asgardarchaeota; class Sifarchaeia; order Borrarchaeales; family Borrarchaeaceae; genus Borrarchaeum. The sequence goes on from JBHLOP010000033.1 coordinate 10,359, forward strand.
GCAAACTAGACTTGGCAACAAACTTTTCTTGGAAAGTGATCTTGTTCTAGCTGTAGGTGCCAGATTCGTTGATCGTCATACAGGTAAACTAGATGTTTACACTAAAGACAGAAAGTTCATCCACATTGACATTGATCCTCTACAAATTGGCAAGATCGTCCCCACAGAGCTAGGAATTGTATCAGATGCCAAAGTAGCACTACAAATGATGATCGATCAAGCCAAAGCGCGAAATGCAAAAGTAATGCCAAATGAATGGGTATCGTCTATACCTGCCCGACGCAAAGAGCTTGCGAGAAGATTAGACTTTGATGATGTGCCAATCAAGCCTCAAAGACTTTTCAAAGAAATAAATGAATTCTTTGATGATGACACAATTTTTGTGACGTCAGTCGGGCTTAATCAGATTTGGAGCGGTCAATATCAAGAAATAAAGAAACCAGGACATTATAAGGTCTGTGGATGCGCAGGAACGTTGGGTTGGGATTTACCAGCTTCGATTGGGGCTAAAATCGGATATGAGGAAATGGGAATGCCTGAAAAGAAGGTCGTTGGTATCACAGGAGATGGTGGATTAGGATTCATGGTAGAAGAATTGGCTGTAGCGGCTCACTATCAAACTCCAATAGTAATGCTGGTGCTTAACAATGGCTTCCTGAGCTTGATTAGACAAAACCAGAGCATCGTTTATGACTACGAATATGCGGTAGATCTTACATATGATACAAATAAGCTTGAGAAACATGGAATAGGAATAGATTTCGTTAAACTTGCAGAAGCTTTTGGGCTATACGCTGAACGAGTCGAAAAACCCGAAGATCTAAAGGCTGCTTTCCAGAGGGGCCTAGATAACGCTCCAGCGGTATTAGATATTATATGTGAACGTGAAACCAATTGTAGTATGGGCTTAGCTCTGGACGCAATAGCTGAAAGAGGATAAGTTAGAAAACCAATAAAAGGCGGTGAAAAAATGAAGAAACACTGGGATCTTTATATGAAAGTCGGCATAGTGCACGGAATGGTTTTCCCCGAATGCATTGCAGGAGAAGGTCCTATACTCGAAACGCTCACAAAGATAGCTGAAGATGGATTTTTCTCAGCAGTTGACTACGGTGGATGCAAAGATCCAGCAATCAAAGATGATGTAGCAGCGCTCTTAAAAGCATCTCGCTTAACCGTTAACTTCTCGGCACAACCAGCTTTACTGCTCCCGAAGCTTAATTTGAACGCATTAGACGAAGAATTACGAAATCGATCCATACAGGCAATAAAATCATGTATTGACGAAGCTTACGAAATCGGTGCAGAATATCTAACCGTTCTGAGCGGTCCTTATCCAGGAGATGCAGATAGTGAAAAGGGAATGGCGCTATTAATTGATTCTTTGAAACAACTCTGCGAATATGCCAAAAACCAAGGCAACTTAGCATTGACTTTAGAGATCTTTGATAGGGAGATTGATAAAAAATCTTTGATTGGACCATCTGAATCAGCAATAGAGGTTGCGAAGGCAGTACGTGAAGCAGGAAATCCTACTTTTGGCTTAATGCATGATTTAAGTCATCTTCCATTACTAAATGAAACGCCTGCCCATGCATTATCGACTACGAAGGATTATCTTACATTAATACACTTGGGAAATTGCGTACTGGATCAAAGCAACCCATTGTATGGAGATTTGCATCCGATCTTCGGTGTTGACGGAGGAGCGAATGACACAAAAGAGTTGGCAGAATACCTTAAAGCCCTTTTCGATATCGGCTACTTAGGCGAAAGTAAGCGACCTTTCGTGTCGTTTGAGGTTAAGCCATACGGAAAGGAAACTTCAGAGATGGCTATAGCGAACGTAAAACGCTCATTAAAAGAGGCTTGGACACAAGTTTAAGCCCTTTAATCCTTTTTTTGTTTTTTGTCGCTAGTAAGATGATTGCTCATAGATTTCCATTTATACGATACCGAAAGTATACTAGAATATCGAGATTTCATTATTTTTGATTTAACTAACTCTAAGGGAAAATCTTTATATATTATATAAGAATAAAAACACAAAACACAAAACACAAAACACAAATTTCAATTGGTTTTAGGTGAGGTTTGGTATGTTCCAAGGAGCTTAGGGACGAGTTTAGTCCCACAGATGTTAAGAAGGGGCAAGACTTGTCCCGTAGGTTTAGAGAATTTTTTGAGCATAAAACCGATTAGCCGAGTATCGGCAAAACATGAAAACAACCTCAAAGAAATGAGAAAAGCCAGTGTACACCATAAACTTTGGAACCTTGTTTCACTACTTTTGACAGACACAATACCTGAGGCCATTGTATCAAAAGAAACCACAAAAACTCAGCTTATTCTAGCTGACTTTCTCTATCAACAAAAAATAAGAGGTGAACAAATTTGGCAAAGCTTTTAATGATACCAGGACCTATCAACTTTGATCATGAAGTTGTTAGGGCAATGAGCAAAATGACTTGCAGTCATGTAGCTCCCGAATTTTTGCAGATATTTGGAGATTCACTAAAAAAACTAAGAGAGGTTTTTATCTCTGAAGGACAACCTTTTGTTATTGCGGGATCAGGGACGCTAGCAATGGA
>JBHLOP010000254.1:0-3134 GCA_048940375.1 Promethearchaeota archaeon
TGCACGTTCATAGCATTCATCGTAGAGTTTGCTGTCTACTCTCATTTCCATTATTTGAGTTAATGTTTCTGCAGCCTCCAAATAGAATCTAATAGCTGATTCTTTGTCGCCTTTTTTGTCGAATTCGATTGCCTTTTCTGCTGTTAATTTTGCTTGCTTTAATAACTCCAAGACTTGTTTTTGTGACATTTTAATCAATTATTCTTAAATAGAACAGAAGGCGATCTTTATATTTTTTGATTGCACGGAAGAACAGGAAAAGAGGTCTTTTCAACAATCTACCATTGGTTGGATTATTATGATTCATGATTTTAGCATAAGGAAATTTGCACTGGTCCATGGAAATGTAATTACTATGGACGAGACGAATCCGAGGGCTCAAGCAGTTCTTATGATAGATGATAAAATCTTCAAAGTCGGATCTGATGCTGAGATAAAAAAACTGATTGATGAAGATACTGAGGAACTGGATCTTGAAGGTAAGACATTGATTCCAGGATTTGTGGATTGTCATGCGCATCCGATAAACTATGGTCTCTCACTCATGGCTGTTGACTGCAAGACACCCTCTGTGAACTCAATTAGGGAGATAGTGAAAAAGATTCAAGTGGCAGCAGAAGAGAAATCAGATGGAGAATGGATAATTGGCAGAGGTTATGATGATTTCAAACTGACTGAGAAGAGGCATCCTAACAGATGGGATCTAGATGAGGCTGCACCTAACAATCCTGTCATCATTACTCGGTTTTGTGAGCATATTTCAGTTGTAAATAGCCTAGCTCTAGAACTTGCAGGCATATCAAAGGATACGGAAAATCCTGAAGGGGGGGAGATTGATAGAGATCCTAAGACTAGCGAACCAACCGGAATCTTGCGTTGGGGTGCTAAGGAATTGGTATTACGAATTATTCCGCCTCCTAGTTTAGATTTGTTAAGAAAAGCTATAATTTTGGCTTCCGAACAATTTCTGGCCAAAGGAGTTACTTCAGTATCCGAGGCGGGCGAAATTAATGCCTTGGCTATGAAAGCCTATCAGACTGCAATATGGGAAGACAACGTGCCCCTTAGGATTAACTTGATGATGCCAATTAATACACTTGGTTTTTTACGAAAACTTGGTTTTTCCACTGGTTTTGGCGATAAAAGACTTAGAATAGGGCCAATAAAGATCATAGCTGATGGATCAACATCAGGAAGAACTGCCGCCCTATCTACACCTTATGAAGATGCTCCTGAGAATATTGGTATGATGTATCTTACTCAAAACGAGTTAAATAACATGGTTCTAACCGCTCATAGCGCAGGATTCCAAGTAGGAGTTCATGCAATAGGAGATAGAGCAATTTCAGCGGTTATTGATGCAATTGAGTTAGCTTTGGAGCAATTTCCAAAAACTGATCATCGACATCGAATAGAACACTGTGGGATAAACAATTCAACTATTATATCAAGACTTAAGAAATTGGATATAATACCTGTTCCACAACCTATTTTTCTTTTTGGCGAAGGAGAGAGTTACAGGACAGGCTTGGGTGAAGATAGGGTAAAGTGGGCATATCCCCTAAAAACATACATAGAGAACGGGATAATGACAGCTCTAAGTTCGGATTGCCCATGCACTTCGGGAGATGAATTGATAAATCCATTTCTTGGCATCTATATGGCAGTCACAAGGAAAACTGATGTTGGCAGAGAAATAGGACCCGAACAGAAAATAGATGTTAAAACTGCCTTGAAAGCATATACTCAAAATGGTGCGTATGCTACTTTTGAAGAAGACATTAAGGGTTCTATCGAGCCAGGAAAACTCGCAGATTTTGTTGTTGTATCTGATAATCCCTTAAATGTAAAAGACGACAAAATAAAAGATATAAATGTGGAGATGACCATTATTAGTGGCAAAATTGTCTACGAAAGACCATAGAGCGCTCTAAGTCTTGTTTATTTTAATATTATGCACAAAGGAAAAATTTAAAGGCATTAAATCTCCATATTTATCTGAGAAGTACTTTATTCTTTATGATAGAGATGACAGAAATGTTTAAAGAAGATATACGAAAACGCTCAGAATACGGAGATACTTTCGTTCGATTGTTTATTAAAGATGGTCTTCAAAATCGTCTACTACCTTTTTCAAAAAGTGCCTTAGAACTGTTTACAAAATATTGCTTTGAAGAATGCAATGATTCAGATCGTCTTAAATGTATTTTACGCCCCTGCACTGAGATTATTGACGGAAATAATCGCCGGCTTTTAGATCTCTATATTGACTCAGATATTAAGAAAAATGAACTCCCTCTTTTCTGTTACAGCCAACGACAACAAAAGATAACTAAAATTCTTACTGGAAAAGAACGAAGACATGGAAAAAATATTGACCAGAAGATTTTCTTAGAAGATTTCCTCGATATATTATTTCCAAACGCCGCAAAACCATTGAAAAGGGCATTACAAAGAAAACAAACGTTCATCAAAACAATCATAGGAAGACTTGATGAAATGGATGAATTCACGCTATATTCTTCTCAAGACGATTACCTGTTATTCTCAAATAATCATGACATTTTTTTTATGGACTTAAATCGAAAAATTGTAACATTGAATCCTGGTGAACACAAAATAAATGAAATGCCTGAATTAACTGGCTTCACTAACTTCTTTTCTCACAAATATGATCAACAAGCTGAATTAATTGAAAATGGATTTGGATGGAACCATATTCAATTTCAAGTTTATGAATCCAAAGAAGATTTTACTATAGAAGAAAAATCTCGACTTCAACAATTTCTAATAGAACTCCGTAAAGACAACGCAGGACTCTTTTCTGCATTTTATATTGCAGATAAGACAGTGCAGATCAATACGGACGTTTACTATCATAATTATGATCCTGAATCATATTTGATTTATAATGACAAAAAATTGCTTGTCAGTTCATTAGAGGAAATATTTTCCTCAATGAAGCGCCTTCACGACGATATTGCACAAAAACTCATTGAAAAATCTGAGGATGATACTAAGGAAACCTCTTCCGAGTGAACTACCATCCACCAAGTTGAATGGCTTCCTGCTTCACAGACGACCTGCGGCGTCTCCAACCATACCGTTACCAGGTATCGGCTTAACACAGGCTT
>JBHLOP010000255.1:0-3119 GCA_048940375.1 Promethearchaeota archaeon
CCTTGCTTTTCAGCGGCTTCAATTATATCTAGAGCATGTTTAAACATTTCATCGTCATCTAGAGTTGCTCGAACCATGTTGTTCACCATAATAGTTTACGAATCATCCAGAGGTAAACATGAAATCTTTTACTCCCTTTTTTATATCGATATCTACAAGCAAACCCCGTAGTATGCCTTCAGTATATTCGCTACCGGGATTGAAGCACTTTGTTTTCCCAATTTGGAAATACCCCTTAGATTCGTGAATATGACCATGAAGCCCTAACAGCGGTTGATATTTCTCAATTGCTTCCCTTACAGCCTTACTTCCGACTGGAACAGAAATTGTACCGCCTCCTGGAGCAAGTTTTGGTTTTAGGTTCTCATCCAACTCAGGCGCCTCGTCTATACCAGTTCCGAAGGGTGGGACATGAATATTGAAAATACATTTTTTTATGTCGTTTACTTGACTCACTAATTCCTCAATATGCTTTGCTAATTTGTCTTCAGGGACATCGCGAGGACACTCCCATGGTGTCATATTGCTTTTTCCAGTAGAGAGCATCTCGTGTTCAAGTTCATCAATCATTACTACTTTTTCATCTGGATGAATGATAACATCTGAACTACTTAGAACCGGATCAATGTCAAGGATGTCATCATTTCCTGCAGAAATAAAGCACTTAACTTCTGAGCCTTTTAATCTTTCTTCTGCCATTCTCATCCATCGGTTCATTGACTCAAGCATCAATTCCTTAAACAATTGTTTTAATTTTTCTGGCTTGGCATTTAGTTCTTCAACTTCTTGCTTGTTTGTACGGTAAGAATAAAAACCAGCAGCGCGAACCCTATTTTCAACTTCTTCAAGTTCATCATTATTTGATGCAGCATGAGATGAACCCGCGAAAACCGTCTTCCACGTACCATTACCTTGATCAACAATGGGGACTACCATTTTTCCTGTTATATCGCCACCCATAATCAATACATCGCTCTTATAAAATTCGCCTGCTTTAATAAATTTCTTAAAGCATCTTTCTGATCCGTGGATGTCTGTAGCAAAAAAAATGCGCGTTTTCTTTTTCTTCTTGCCCATTTTCCTGTTACTCCTTATTGAAAGTTGATGATTCTGCTTCTTTGAGTTTTGTAACTTAAAGACAGCAGTAAGTTCTATAATAAAAGTATTACTCTTATGTACAATTGCTTTAACTGTGTAGAAAATGCTAGCCTATTTCTTAAAAAGAAATATTGTTCATTTTCAGTTATCAAGCGATTAAAAGTATTTCGTACTCTTTTTAAAAGTCTTGATGTTTACAATCCTCATATTTTATAACTAATATTGAATTATTACAAATTTTCAGAAGAATCAATTCTTTCACTTGTTATTAAAATATAAATAACAAACATGAAATTATCATTTTTAATGATGAGTTTGGAAATGCTGTTAATGAGGTCAAAAATGTGACGTGGGCTGAAGAAAAAGAACTTCTTGGAAAAGAAATAATGGAATTATTGTATGAGATGCGACTTATTAGGACATGGTATAGAGATGAACCGCAAGGATGGACATTGGTCTCAGGGATATGGAGTCCCTTCTATATTCAATTACGTCCTTTATGCTCTTTTCCAGATCTTCTTAAGAAAGTTGGAACTGCTTTAGGAAAAATGATTCGGAAAGAAATCCCAGAAACAAACAAAATTGTAGGTGTTGCAATGGCAGGAATCCCTATCGCAACAGCAATTACGATTGTAGAAGGCATCCCAGCTACATTTACACGAAAATTAGAAGGTGTTAGAACTTTAAATGACCTCCAAACAGTAATAACGCAATATGGTGAGCATGCGCTATTAGAGGGCGAACTGGCAGATAGTGATAGACTTGTTATTGTTGATGATTTAGTAACAAAATTTGATAGCAAACTTATCGGGATTGAACAAGTGAAGTTTGAAGTAGAACGAAGAGGGTTAAGAGATGTCAACGTTAATGCAGTTGTTGTTCTGCTTGATAGAGAACAAGGTGCGTCTGACATAGCAAAACAACATGGTATTGCTCTTCATTCAATTATTCCATTTAAATCGAAGGGAATTGGGTGGTTAGCAGATAAAATGTCTACTACAGAACTTAACGTTATTCAAGATTATTTAGAGAATACTGAGAAGTATCAAAATAATGAACTTCAAAAAGATCTACAAAAAAAAGCAGAAAAACACTAGGCTTCAAAAAAATAAGATGGAAATCTCAAAGAATCAACTATAAAGATCCTGTGAGATATGCTTTCTTAACGGATATTTGCTTTGTTGAATTTCAGGCATTTGTTTTCTGAAATTGTTGATCTGTTCCTCTGAAAGAGTAGGTTCGATTTTTGTTAATGCTTCAACAAAATCATTCATAGAAATGTTTATTCTTCCTTTTGTCTGTCTTGTGAATGAAATGCGCAAGGCTTCCCTGCATAATTTTTCAAGATCCGCTCCGGTGAAATATTTTGTTTGTTTAGCTAGTTCAACTAAATCTACGTCTTTTTCAAGATCAAGTCTTTTTGTCTTGATCTCTAAAATCTCTTTTCGAGCGTCAACATTAGGAGCTGGAACTGGTAAAATATATTCGATCCTATTAAGGTTCTTCAAATGTTCAATGCCTGCGAGATCAATTGTTTCACATAGAACTACCAGGGGGGTTTCGTTTGGTATTTTTTCTAATTCAGCGGCTATAAACATTGCAATATCTTGAGTAGCGATTGATTTTGTTGATTCTAAATCATCAAGAGCAACGATGCTGGGTGCTACTTTTTCGGCGTCACGAAGCATATCGCTGAATTTGTTGAACCCACCAGCGATCCTTAATTCAAGTGCTGAGAATTTAAAGAAGTTTACATTCGCATCTCTAACAGCAGCTTTGATCAATATAGTCTTTCCACAACCTGGTGGTCCGAATAAAATTATACCTCCTCCTGATGAGAGCCCTGAAGTTCGAACAGTTTCGAAATGCTTAACTAGAAAACCTACATAATCTTTTAGGAACTCCTTAACTTCTTTTAAGCCGCCTATTTCGTCAAAAGTGACATCTTCCCAGACCTTTTGCTTGCTTATGGATATTAATTGTCTTTCAAATCGTTCCTGTGCTTCTTCAAATAGTCGTAT
>JBHLOP010000256.1:0-3096 GCA_048940375.1 Promethearchaeota archaeon
GTAGCGTATCCTCCTCTCATGGAACCTTGGGGCTTGGTTCCGATAGAAGCAATGTCTTGTGAAACACCTGTAGTTGCTTCAAATGAAGGAGGTCCACTTGAATCAGTGATTCATGAGAAAACCGGTCTTTTATCAAACCCAAGGGATCCTATTGCATTTTCAAATGCCCTTCTCAAGTTATTAAGAAATGAAGAACTCCGACGCAAAATGGGCAAAGAAGGAAGGGCTTTGTCAGAGGCAAAATTTTCATTAGAAGTAATGATCGATAATTTTCTAGCCGTGTTTCGGTCTGCCCTCTAATACTATACAGAATTCAAAAAGTCAAGTTTATTCTGTTATGAACTATTTACGTTTTGGAAGTGGTTCTCAATCTCTGCCATTAAATCGTCGCAACATTCATCAAATAAAATTTTTGCAAATTGTTGCTGTACTTGAGCCAAATCATCACGACTTTGTGCCGATAAAGTTTTCCCCCGATAACGCCTGAGAATCAGCAATATGTCCGGATCTTTGAACGTTGCGCTTACAATTAAATCATCAATTTCAGAAGCAGCAGCAAACTTTGCACAAACGAAATCCCATTTTGAGATTTTCTCTTCTGGTGTGGCGGACATACAAAATGTCTCCCTGTGCTCTTATTTCACAGTCTTACTGTGTTTGTGAGTGAAATAATACTTAAATGTTTTCTATTCCGGGCAATGCACTCACGTGTTTTTGCAATAAGGCGCGAAATGATTTTGTTGAAAATGAAATCCATAAAGAGATAATTTATCTGTTTGTAAATCTGCTTTCAAAAATAACTTTAGGGGTGACTTTAAACACATGAACTCCAAAATCACAGCCCCGACAAAAAACTTAGACGCTTTGCAACTTTTCTTGGACCTGCAATTGCGATATATGGACCAAGCTTAGGACCACTATCAGTTCCAAGAAGAATGCGGTAAATTAATCGAAAGAAATTCCGAGGTTTCAACGAATTGTTTCTCGCCGTTTCGAAAATAGCTTGCTGTATAACTTCGCCACTTTCATTTTCCTCCAGCATGGGAATGAGATCCTTTATTGCATTTTTTTCATTAATTGACAACTCCACTGGTTCAACTTCGATTTCTTTAAAATCTTCCACCCAATTTTTCGCAAATTGAAAGCGGTCTTTAAGACCTTTTTTGTGTCCATCTTTTAAATAGCCTAATTCTTCCAGTTTTGCCATTAAAAACTCGTCAATCGCAGTTTCTGGCGCAACGGACACTAAATTTATTAAGATATTATATGGAACATGTTCTGGGCGGGTTTCTGGGGGTTTCAGCAAATTTGTATACTCATAGAGTGCAATGTTCTTTATTCTCTTCGCCTCGTTTTTCTCTTTCCTTACTCCAAAGTAGATATCTTCCAGATAATCATATTCGTCCATGAGTTTTGGAATATCTTCAATGCCTACCGATCTTGTTCCTTGAAACCGCTTAAGCATTAACAACATTAAAGATTTACAGGAACCATAACGAAGCCATACTTGTGGTGTAAGAACATTTCCTAGAGACTTTGAAATCTTTGTTCCGCCCTTGTCAAGGAACATCTCATAACGTTCATGATACGGTGGCGCAGTTTGCAGGATTTCTCTCTGGATTTGGTCATTAACAACAACAGAATCATGTATATCCTTTCCATATGCTTCAAAATCGATCCCTAGTGCGTCCCATCGTGCGGCAAACTCTACTTTCCAATTAAGTTTGCCTTGATCTTTTGTGTAGTCTGCAAATCCTTGATGGTTGCATCCTTTAATGATTTCATCTCGCAAAGGTGAGTCGATGCATGTATAAAAAACAGAATGAGTTTCCGGATGGAATTCTGTGACTTTTGTTGTATACATATTGCCACAGTTCTCACAAACCGCATAATAAGGTAGAACTTCTGTATATTTTTCCTGACCTGTTAACTCCTTTACAATATCACCAACTTTTTCTGCATTTGCTAGTATTAACTCAATCTGTTTCGTGAATACGCCTTTCTTATACATCTCCCGAGCTGAAACGGATGTAAACTCTACACCACAAGTATCTAATGCATCAATTAACATAGAACTCATGTGAATTCCGTAACTTTCATGGCAGTTGAATGGGTCGGGAATATCTGTTACAGGGACACCAATATATTTTTTCAATTCGTCTGTGTTTGGCATTCCAGCAGGTACTTTTCGGAGTCCATCCATATCATCTGAATACGCGATAAACTCAGATTTATGACCTGCATCTTCAACTGCTAGCTTTGTAATAAAACTGCGAGCCGCATCAGAAAATGAACCAATGTGTGGGAATCCCGAAGCGCCAAGCCCGCTCTCAGTACGAAATAACTCTGTCTTTTTTCCCATTCGCTTTTTATATGCCAATGCATCCAAAGCAAGTTTGTCTATCCATGAACCTCTGCCAATTATTTTCATTTTGATCACTCGATCACTTGAACTTTTTTTTATTCCACAATTCTTAGTTGATTATGGATTCCTTCCACTTTTGAGTGTAACTATAACTTTACAGGGTGTTTTTTCTTGATAATAGGCCTTTAGAGTTTCTTCGATTCTTTTTCAGATGGTTTTAGATCAAGATATTAAAAAATATCTAGGAGTTTAATATTTTCTGATAAGAGCATGATATGCTTTTAACATTAACTTCTTAAACTGATAGTTTATTATATAACTGATAACATGATCATAATTAATTATACTTAACAAATGGAGTTTCAAAATAAAATGAGTCCCCAAAATGAACTTAGTGAAGCAGATGAATGTAAAGATGAAATAGTGTCCTGTACATGCAGCGATGCGCTGTGATTCCCATCCTGTAAATGAAGACTCATAATTGGAAATTACTGGGAATCTAGCACTGTCGTCTTTCTCTTATTATGTGGAAAAAAGACCATGAGTTGGAATTAAAAAATGTCTGGTACTTGTTCGCACTGTGAAATTGAAGGAGAGGAAGAGTTACATGAAGAATCCTTTTTTGAAAAGAACTTTTGGTTCTTCATGATTCCTGCTGCTATTATACTTGCATTTTCTATTTACATAGATTTTGTCTTTGAGTTAAGTCTTATTAGCCAGTTACTAGCAAT
>JBHLOP010000034.1:0-10846 GCA_048940375.1 Promethearchaeota archaeon
ATAAAATCTCAAAAAAAGCGGATACTAAACGTGAATTTAATTGTGATTAACACGACGACGACGACGACGACGACGACAAACTACTTAAAACAAAAAATGTTGAAGAAATAGAAGTCAATCTCTTTGTTATCATATTATCACATCGTCTTGTGAGGCAACTACTACTATCATCTTTTATAAAATTTTCTAAAGATACCTTGTTATTGAGATTTCATTTAGAAATAGAATTACTAAGATCCACAACAATACTATTTGTTATTAAAACAACATACTTTCTTTTTAAAGCAACTGTTAGTTGCATAAAAATGTTGCATTTAAATAAATTTTCAGAAAGCACTCTTTTAGAGCATTACATAACAAAAAATGAACTGAGGGGAAAAATAGTGGATCCGGGCAGACCTTGGCTATGGTGAATCTATCGACAAAGTCTTTTATAAAAACTCATTCAGGTTCAAGGAGTTTTCTTGCAAGATCAATCTTTTTCTCTTTTATTTTATGGTGCTCTTTGATCCAATTCAGCACGAATTCACTCACACGCTCTTTACAAGGGCCGCATAGAATCTCTCCGTTAATACATTCTTTGTAAATTTGCTGCATAACTGTGTCATCATCTACAAACAGATACATAGCTAGCATATAAATCATACAGATCTCTGGTTGACCGCCTAAACGTCTTTGCTCTTCTGCTGTTACACGTCCTCCAGTAAAAGCATTCATAAGTTTGTTTTCGATATCATCAAGATCTTCACTTAAATCAAAATAACTCATTGGATTTCGCTTACTCATCTTCTCAGAACCATCTAGTCCTGGCATAATCTTATGAAACGTAGCACTTGGTTCAATGAAACCAAATTGATTTTTTAATTTGCGTGCAACTTCTCTTGTTAATCTTAAATGTGGGTCTTGGTCTGCACCCACTGGTACAACTACAGGCTTTGGACCGCCAAAACCCTCTGTTTCAGGTAAAAGGATGTCTCCTATTTGAACTAATGCACTCATATATAGACCAAAAGTAATTCGCTCACCATAGATTGCAAGCATTTGATTGGTTGTAACCTTTGAACCCGCTAAAAACGCGATGTCTGTCACACGTTTTTCAGCTGATTGTCGCCAGATGTAGCCTTTTTTCGGATCTGGATTAAATCCAATTGCTAAAATATCTGCGGTGTTATCAATGGCATACTTTAGCCCTTCATCATAAGGCAATTGATTATCCATCAGGCTCTCTATGTCTGCTATACCATAGAATGCCATCGCTCCATGTTCCTTCTGGTAATAAACAATTTCGCTCGCTGTCATCAAAGAACCTAAATGAAACGCACCAGTTGGTTTAATACCGCTCATTACTGCAAAGGGTTTTTCATTTAATATAGCGTCTAAGATGACATCGAATCCACGATGTCCAAAATTAATACCACGTCGCATGAATTTATTTGGTCTTGGAATTTGTTTTATCAACTCTTCAGAGAAAGGTTCAATTCCGAATTCTTCAATCAGCTTGGCATAATCACTTATCGATGTCGTTCCCCATGGATCTAATTTGGAAATTCTTGCAACCTCCTTGTGATCTTCTTTCAGATTACTGAAAGATTTGTTTCACATATTTAATGTGCTCCATATCTTCTGCTAGCAGGATTTTTAATGTCTTTAAGAATTATTGTCAAAAACTGAGGTGTAACATTTCATTTATTCTTTAAGAGTTTTTTTAATAATATTAATTCACGGTTAACTTATCTGAGTTTTATATATCAAAAACAAACTGTAATCGGATTTTGGATTCTTTTTTTTCTTGGATTTCCATTTCAGAATACGTGATTGCTTTAATTTCTGTTCCTTGTCGATGTTTATCTAGATCAAACTTTTCGCCCCAAACTTCACCAACAAGATGCCATTCGTTGTTCTTTTGCTCTATTTTAAATATCTTAAATATTGAAAATATTAATCCTTCTGCTCCAAAGAGGACAATCAGTGCTTCTAGCCATTCGTACAATAGGGCATAAAGGTCCTCCCCGGTTACCGCAATCGCTCTTTTTTCTTTTGCATCTATTTTGGATTTATCTGTAATCAACTCGGCCATTACTTGCCCCGCAACTTCGAAAGCTTCTTCATATGTACTTCCGATCACTTCAACTTTGATATCTGCTGTATGATCTAAGTAGCGAAAACTCATCTATTTCACCAGTCCTTTTTAAGCCTGCATAAGCTGTCACTTTAAGCACTAAATGACTTACTTAAAATAGACTTACTTTGATCATATCAAAATACATAACTCTACTTAATTTCTTTTGAATCCTATAAAGAACTTCTCTGCACCAGACAGAATCCTTATAATTCTACAATTATAATTCAAGAGAGAATAAAATATGATCAATTCTTTCCTTACTAATTTAGAGAAACAAAAAATTAGCCTCATCGTTCTCTAATTAGATTGATGATGAAATTAACCAGTAACAAATTGAGTTGATGAAAATATGCCTTATGATGGTCCAATAAATCAGATAGCTCCAAACATCTATGAGATCCCCATGAATCATAAACCAGGAATGCATGTTCCAGGAAGAATTTATGCTAATCCTGAACTTTTAGAAAAAATGAAGACAGATCTTACACTCGAACAATGCGTAAATGTAGCACACCTACCTGGCATACAGAAATTTGCGATTACCCTGCCTGATGGTCATCAAGGTTATGGCTTTCCTATTGGCGGTGTAGGTGCTACAGATGTAAACGAGGGAGGTGTTGTCTCTCCGGGCGGCGTAGGCTATGATATAAATTGTGGCGTGCGTTTGCTTTGGACGAATATTGAAAAAAAGGATGTCGAAACAAAGTTAGATGATCTCTTATCCACGCTTTTCAGAACGGTTCCCTCTGGTGTTGGTGCAAAAGGACAACGACGTTTTACAAAGGGAGAATTAGATGAAGCATTACTAGGGGGTGCAAAATGGGCTGTTGAACAAGGTTACGGTTGGAAAGTAGATCCAGAACACTGTGAGAGCCAAGGATCTCTTGAACAGGCCAACCCTGATAAAATATCAGAAAAAGCTAAATCTCGCGGCCAACCTCAACTAGGTACATTAGGCAGTGGAAATCATTTTCTTGAACTTCAATACGTAGAAAAAATCTATGATGAACGAGTTGCAAAAGCCTTTGGCATAACTCATGAAGGGCAAGTCACAGTAATGATTCATACGGGTTCGAGGGGGTTTGGACACCAAGTTTGCTCGGATTATCTCCGTGTTATGGAACAGGCTGTCAGAAAATACAATATAAAACTCCCAGATCGGGAACTAGCATGTGCCCCAGGGACAAGCAGAGAAGGAGAAGATTATATTGCAGCAATGTCATGTGCCGCAAACTTTGCATGGGGGAATAGACAATTTATTACACACTGGGTAAGAGAAAGTTTTGCTAAATGGTTTAAAATGGATGCAGAAGAACTGGGACTCCGACTTATATATGATGTGGCACATAACATCTGCAAACAGGAAAACCATGTCATTGATGGTAAAACCAAATCCCTTTTTGTTCACAGAAAAGGGGCAACACGAGCTTTTTCTGCAAACCATCCAGATCTTCCACAAGACTATAAGCCTGTTGGTCAGCCAGTGCTTCTACCAGGCACGATGGGTACTGCATCATATATCCTTTGTGGAAAGGAAACAGGGATGGAGTATAGTTTTGGAAGCACAGCCCATGGAGCAGGGCGCTTTATGAGTAGACATAAGGCAATAAAGCGATATAGAGGAAATCAGATAGCTAATGATTTACGACAAAGAGGCATAATCGTTTACGCAGCAACTAAAAAAGGAATTGCAGAAGAGGCACCAGGGGCGTACAAGAACATTGATCTCGTTGCTAAAGTCTCTCATGACGTAGGGATCGCATCGTTCGTTTGTAAATTACGTCCTATGGGTGTTATAAAAGGGTAACAAAACTCTATGACCTAATTCTACTAATAAAACATTTTCAGCCCTTTTAATTCTAAAAATCAATAGTAGTTAATGCCATTCAAACTAGGGTTTTGGGATATGTTTTCGAACCGTTGCAATTGAATTATCAGATACTCCACTACTTTTCATACTCTCTTCGTTTACCCACACTTCCATCTCTGGAGTATTATTATTACTTTTTGCTATGAAGTTAAAACGCTTCTTTTTTGTAACAACCAGTTCGATTTCATCATCTTCGGCTATTCCAAGTTCTTCCATAAGACTTGGATGAAGGAGTGCCTCTTTGGGAGGAATATCCTTTAAGAATACACGTATTCGTTTTTGTTGCACAGTTCAACCCTCGTTAATCTGTAGAATTAATCTTCTTTAAATAATTATGCAATAAACAATTATAGCAAGTATCCAAAAACTTGGTGGAAAACTGGTGTACAATGAACTCAACAAAGATGTCTTTAAAAACCTTAAAGCATGGATAAGAGTCATTTCAAAGGTTACTTTTATCACAGATGAAAAAACTAAAACGGAGTTTGTTGTCTTTTTAATCACTAAACTCATTTCTATTCAAACGTTAGCGGATTTTGAGATTATTGATCCCCAATGGCTTAAGAATTCGTGGGACTCCTTTAATATGAAATTGTATTCGCATGGTAAACTTACTGTTTTAAAGAAATTCTTTGAACAAATTGATATACTATTCAAGGAGTTTTTTCATCGTGACTTATTTGAACTAAATCTCCTTGAATACATTGACGAGAACGAAGATAATATTACGATCTTTTATCAAAACTTGCAATTAGTTCTGGGTCTTAACGATAGCCAAAATTCATCTAACAAGTTTAAGGGCATAACACAATATAATTATCAAAATATCAATGAAAATATCCTCGGAAAAATCTATGAAAAATGTCTTACTGAGATACGTCACGACAAAGGTATCTACTATACACCTTCGTATATTGCGGAATTTATCGTTGAGAACACAGTTGGCGAGATATTTGATCAATATCTCACAGAAATAGAATTCCAGATAAATGAAGAAAACTTCGATGAAATAAAAAGATTAGTTCATAAATTTGTATCAATAAAAGTCTTAGATCCTTCCTGTGGCTCAGGAACTTTTCTCATTGAAGCTTTTCGAGTGATAAAAAAGAAATACGGAAAGCTTAATCGCCTAATTTCGAAACTTGAAAGGAGATATTATTCAAACAGAGGCAATGAACATAACCCTGATGAAGTAGAAACAAAAATTTCACAAACTTATGCAGTAAGAAATATTTTTGGACCACAAGATGAACACAAACTAATATTCAGTATTCCATTAAGACACCTATTTGGAATTGAATTGGATAAAAACGCACTCAATTTAACAGAGATTGGTTTGTTGTTAGAAATCATAAAACTAGTTTCATCACAATTTGGTTTTGAAAAAATTCTAAGAGAAGGCGAACATCACTATTTCTTTGGGAAAACGAATCTTATACATGGCAATACAGTAGTAGGCCTCCCTGATGAATATATTATTGAACACTTAAAACAAAAGAAATTAGAGATCCGACAACTTTTTGAGATAAGGAATTCATATATTTCAAATTTTGAAAATATGAGACCTCTAATAGACATAGAACACGTTAAATCAACCTTAAGAAAAGAACTAGATGAACATTTCCAAAGATATCTTGTAAACCTGAATTTAGCTTCAGATATTTTGAGAACTACAATTCCATTATATTGGGCTCTTGAGTTTTGGTATGTTTTTTTCGATCAAGAGGGGATCCCTTTAGACGAGGATAATTCAGGTTTTGACATTGTTGTAGGTAATCCGCCTTATATCGATTCTGAGACAATGACGAAGATGAGTCCCAATATCAGACATTATTGTGCAATACAATATGCAAGTGCATCTGGCAATTGGGATTTATTCTGTGTATTTATCGAAAAGGGCATTAAAGTTACTAAGAATGATGGATATCTAGGCTATATCATCCCAAATAAACTTCTCGCAGCTGAATATAGCTTAGAAACACAGAAAATACTTGAAAAATATGCTCTCAAGAGGATAAGGGATTATTCAAGATCGAAAGTATTTGAGACAGATACAAGTGTGTATCCAATTGTGATCATTTTACAAAAATCATCTCCAAAGAGTAATGATACCATCCAAGTAGAGATTTTTGAAGAGGCCGAAGAAAACGGACTCAAACTATCCTTTGAAAACCAAATTACTGTGGAAGCATTTCGGAAACTTCCAAAAGGTTTATGGTCTCCTTTAGTTAGAGAAAACCTTCCAATTATACAAAAAGTTTTGAACATTTCCAACGCTCTTCTTCAACATGGTAAGATTGTTGGAGCTGCATCTGTTTCAGAGGCGTATAAAATAAAAGAGATTCTAAAGGAAACTTCAGAAAGCGAATTTGATCAAAGCAATTTAGTGTTTGTAAACACAGGAACCATTGATCGTTATAATTTACTTTGGGGAATTCTACCAACAAGATATATTAAAAAAACTTATCGTAAACCTATTGTCAGAAGTAGTGATCTTAGAAATATCTCAGAAAAGAGATTGAATGAATCAACTTCTCAAAAAATCATTATTGCTGGGATAACACTAAGACTTGAAGCAATATATGACCCAGGCTATCTTGTGGCTGGAAAATCAACTATTCTCGTGCGCCCAAAAGATTTAGACTTGAAATTCTTGACAGCGTGTATTAATAGCAAACTGATTAGTTTTGTTTATAGAGAACTTTTTGAATCATTGTCATTGCACGGGGGATATCTTCGCATCGGCCCCCCTCAAATTTCACGCATCCCCATTCGTCGCATTAATTTTTCTACAGCATTAAATACCCGTAAGTCTCTTTTTAAAAAAGCAAAAAAACTCTATCAAAAATATCTAGTAACTAAAGATCATAACATATTTAACGATTTCATCGAAGATCGTCTACCAAAAGACAAAAAGGGTGATTTAATCATCGAAAAGGAAGAAAGTGACATTATTTATGACATCTTAATTTATTTAACTGAACTGATAATAGCGCTGAACAAACAGAAAAATGAAGTAATTACAGAATTCATAGAATGGTTTGAAAGGGAGTTCGATACGCAAATTGAGAATTTGACTCACAAAAGGAAGTTGATTTTCTATTATGATCTAGATTATAATGAGTTTCTAAACATTCTAGAGAAAAATCAAAATCAAATTCCCATAAAACTCTTAGATAGGGCAATTCAAGATAGTCTAAGGAAAATGTTTGAAAAAAACCTTGTGATACTTTCCCCCCTGATAAATAAATTCAATTTAGTTGATGAACTCATTGACCATATTGTTTACAAACTCTATGGATTAACTGATGAAGAAATTGTGATAGTGGAAGCTGCCATGAAAAGGAAAGAATACAATAATCTACGTTAGGGAAAAAAACGTTTTTTAAAAGATAAAAATACTCCGTTAAAAGAATATAAATTAGGCTTATTTCTTAGAACGAGGTTTCTTTTCTTGAATGCGAGTTCTCAATTTTTTAATACCAAGTGCAATCTTTTGGAGTGCTTTGCTCTTTGCATCCTTCTTACTGATTTTTACATAGCCTGGATCTTCCCACCATGCCCTAGAGTAATGTGCGGAAGAGTTTACGATGGGCTCATATTTAAATGCTTGAGCAACAAGATATATTTCCCGAACTGTTGGGTTCTCAACCGCAATCTTTCGTGAGATTTTACGCCCTTGATTTCTTGTTTTTAAGGCATCAATGTAAGCTGGCCAAATTCTATAAGCGTCATCTTTCATGAAAAATTCCTCAATGATTATATAATTTACAGATTTAAATTTCAGATATTATATTTTTAGTACAAGATTTTTAAGTTTAAGCTATTCATTTTGATGCTATGATATCTTTTACACCCATTTCTCGTCCGCCAATAATTTCAGTGTGGGTATCGCCACACTTGGGGCATTTTAAAGATGTCATAAGAAGGTGTTGTAGAGGGTCATCTTCTGTTGGAGGGCTCTCTCCTTCGTAACCGCATTTCTTGCAACGAATTCTTCCTGGCGTTCTCGTAATATTAATCTTAGCATCTTCCGCGATGGTATCTTTTGAAGTAATTTCCAGCGCAAACCTCAGGCGATCTTCACTTACAACAGTCAGATCTCCAATCTCCACATTAATTTCTAAGATTTTCTTCGCATCATGTTCCTTTGCAGCGTTTATAACAGTTTCAATGATGGAAACACTCAAGCTGAGTTCATGCATCTTCTTAACTCCTTTTTTAAAATCATTGTATAACATTGTATAATTATGTTTTATTTCGAAAAATGTGCATTTATTCGTTTCTTAATTCCATTAAGATGCCCTAGGCCAATTACAGCACATATTTTCTTCTCAGGGAATGTTTTAAGCAATGAAATTATACGATTTGCGATATAGACATCTCGTTCATGAATTAAGATTCTTGAAATACCTGGAAATTTTTTTTGAAGGGCACCCATGAACTCTTGAAGGATGTCATTCGGATTTGTCTCCAAATCTAAAAGAGAATGACGAATATCTTTCTCAGCCCCAAGGATACCCTTTACAAGTTCTATTATCAATCGATTCTTCTCAAGACCCACTGATTGAAAACGTTGAAGGGTAATCGGAAGTGGTTGATCAACAAAAAAAATTTTTGCACCAATTTCTTTGCCCGATTGGATAGCAACAAGCATTTCCTCACCTGGCATGACACCAAATTCTTCGCCAAGCCCTTGTTCAAGGTGAGCAATAAGCCACACCATCAAATTTGTCGAGAAACTTCCTTGGCGCGCAGATCGCAGGAGTTCACTAAAACTTAAGGTTTCTTTTGGCTGTTCTAGTAATGCCTCATATCGCCCTTGATCAAGTTCAACTGCGACAATTTCTGGTCTTTCTTTAAGAATCAAATCACGAACTCGCCGTTTACTCTCAGGACTGACATGAATAGTACCAATGAGAAATAGCCTATCAAATAGCAGTTCAGTTTTCAATCCTTATTCCGACTCCCAACGATAACTTTCTTCCGAATCCCACATGTAATTTGAAAATACGTTTTCGAGATCACCAACTAAAGCATCTACGCCATTCATAGTTACGGATGATACCGGTGTAACCTCTCCTATATATCCTTGTATCTTGAGTGAATTAAAAAGTGTGATGTTTAACTCCCTTTGTTGCCCTTTAGTTGTTATTTCTAATGCATCGGCTAGAATTTCTGGATTACTCCATTTGCAAATCCGTTCTATTTCTTCTTCTGAAATTAAGTCTGTTTTTGAGAGCACAGTAATATGAGGAATTGGAAAACGCACTTTTAATGAAGCTCCCAGGAGTACCATTGATATAAAACTTGTTGGCGTTCTTGCAAGTAAAGAATCGATTAAATGAACGACGACGCTACTTTTACTTAATGCAGTCACAAATAACAAACCAGAACTTCTGTAGGCAAAAATCTCCATTTGACCTACAGTGTCCACAATAACATAATCTGCTTCAAAACTGTTAATCTGTTCTTTGATATCATCGATTTTTGTAACCAAGATATCGGACGCTGCAATGAGTGCGCCGTTCGGCCCTAGTTCGTATTTTTTAATGATCTGATCTAAATCTACGTAATCTCTTACATCAACATCAGGAGTATATGGAAGCTGACGCACTCCAGGGTCCATATTCACCCGAATGACATTCCATCCTTCATCAAATAGTAGTTCTGATAATTTAAAGGTTAGGGCAGATTTACCACTCCCTGCAGTTCCAAGGATGTAAACTACATGAGAAGAATCTGTTTCCATACGTTCTATCTCCAAAGAATATTTTTTATACACTTATCCTGACTTTGCAATCAATTGCTGAAGTGGTGTTAAAAATTCACATATCAAGAATTTTATTTCGAATAATTATGAAGTTACATGGAATCGATAAAGTTACTAATAACAAATTGCATAACCTACGACTATGACGAAGACACATTAATCAACAAGTATGTCTATATTATAATGAAACACGCGAAGTGAAATCACTCACCATCAAGTAAATTTATTGCAGGTAGTGAATGAATGAATATAAGAGTTTCTTCTGTGCGCGGTAAAAAGGTTTATACGTCCGTAGGAAAGTTTCTTGGGCGTGTTAATAGCTTGAAATTTGATATAAAAAAGAATAAAGTGGCTTCGCTATTAGTCAAAATCGATAGACGCGTAAAAAGGCTGCAATCTCGTGTTGTTTCAATTCCATATGAATGGGTAACTGCCGTCGGAGATATCGTGATTATTGATAAAAAACTGTCAGATTCGTGGAGTAGACATAAAGAATCTAATATTCAAAACAAAGATTTTATTCAATTATAGATAATTAGAGAACAATATCCGCGCGTAATATTGAAAAAGACTCATTTTGAAAAATATTAGGCTATTATTTTATACATTATACTAGATCTTGTCAATATGATCGATTTTAGTCTGTAAATATGTTTTAATAAAATCACACTACAGCGCACAAGATAAAAACGCCATAATTTATTTTTTTAGTTTAATTTAATGTCAAATTAAGATCACGCTTGTTTGAGTAAAGAATTAGTCGACTATTTTTAATGATTGATAGTTACATATCTTTAACTAAAACTCTTCAAATTTTCGAGGTGATCGATTTCTAGTCTGTAAGTATGGTTTCTTCTGCTAAAATGACGATGAAGTCTGCCGCATTCTCCAACGTTTCACTAAACCCTTCTGTTCTCCCAAGCACGACCGTTTCCTTACCTAATTCCTTAGCTTTAATGAAGATCGGAAGAAAATTAATGTCAGACGTCCAAAAAGCAACTATATCAAGTTCATCACTGTAAATTAAGTCCATGGCTTCAATCGACATGTACACATCTGTGTCTCCAGCCACGACGATTGG
>JBHLOP010000034.1:10946-12661 GCA_048940375.1 Promethearchaeota archaeon
TGACATCAAATATAAGCAGTATTTGTGAAATCTATTATGATCGTGTATAAGGTGTAATGTGAGTATTTAGCGTAGTTTTTCTATTCCAGGCTACATTAATGCTCGGCAATCGTTTTCAAACATTTTATCCTCGTTTAAATGGAAATCTTTAAGAGTACATCCAGCGATGTATTTGTGCATTCAGTTCATAAAACAATATGATTAATTATGTTAACGGGTTAGCGCAGCATCCCTACAACCAATACTATCTATTTCCGTCCGATCTCACCAATATCCAACAGTACAAAACATCAACAGTGAAAGAGTGAGTGCAAATGAATTTACTTTCTCCCATCTACAAACTTTACAAAGCATGGCTAAAAAGACAGATTAAAAATGGAGATGAAACCCGGCAACCTCCGCACCACATTGGTATAATATTAGACGGAAATAGACGATTCGCGCGTGAAAAGGGATTGGATGTCTGGATGGGACATCAATTTGGTGCTGCCAAAATAAATGCAGTTCTTGATTGGTGTTGGGAGGCTGGCATTAAGATTGTAACAATTTATTCCTTCTCGACAGAAAACTTTTCGCGACCTATAAAAGAAGTCGCTGAAATTATGAAAATTGCTATTCAAAAGTTTGAAGAAATTCTTACCAATCCGAAAATCCACTCACGTGAGGTCCGAGTTAAGGCAATTGGACGTGTTCAAGACCTCCCAATGAGTGTACAGGAATCGATTAATAGAGCCGAAGAGGCTACTAAACATTATGATAAACATTTTCTTAATGTCGCCATAGGTTATGGTGGCCGTGCCGAAATAGTGGATGCATTTAGAAATATTGCTTCACTTATAGAGGAAGGACAAATAGAGCCTAATGAGGTAACAGAAAGAACAATTGAACAATTTTTATACACGTCTGGGATACCAGATCCAGATCTGATCATCAGAACCTCAGGAGAAGAACGGCTCAGTGGTTTCCTTCTTTGGCAAAGTGCTTATTCTGAATTGTACTTTGCAGACGTTTTTTGGCCCGAGTTCAGAGAAATTGATTTGTTACGAGCTATTAGAACCTATCAGCATAGAAAAAGACGATTCGGTTCTTAATGGCAAATTCTTAAGGTTTTTATTCTTTAGAATGGACTAGTCTTTATCTATCTTGATTCTATAAATGACTGTATCGAAATTACATTTGAGGCTAATTAAATGCCATCATCTTCTATTACAGGTAGATCCGTAGTTTCTGGAAAGGTTAGAGGAGATATATTATTTTCATCAGATGCTATCTCATTTCTTGGTGGCGTTAACCCAAAAACGGGAGTTGTGATCGCTCGTAACCATAGTATAGAAGGAAAATCTATTAAAGACTCAATCCTTGTTTTTCCACACGGAAAGGGCTCAACTGTTGGATCTTATGTACTTTATTCACTTACAAAGAATAATGTAGCTCCAAAAGCCATAATTAATCGAATAGGCGATCCAGTTGTCGTTGTAGGTGCAATTATTGGAGAGATACCCATGCTAATAGATGTAGACATTGATCTACTACATGATGGAATGACAGTTGAAGTTGACGCAGACCAAGGACTTATTAAAATTTTAGACTAAAAGGCAGGGCCAGATATGTTTTTGACTGCTGAAGAGGAACGAATTCTTGATGGAGAAGAGGGTTACGCTCGCCAGTTAGCAATGAAAATTGTTGTTAAACTAGGAGAAATCTTTTCTGCAGAT
>JBHLOP010000257.1:0-3048 GCA_048940375.1 Promethearchaeota archaeon
TTGCAACCATACCCACAGAATTTTTAAGCGACAATGTGAAATGCCCACCAAATCGATGGGTTTTTAAACAACATGTCTGAATGATTTTATCTGCCTCTTTAAAGACATTAGCAATGAGAAATCCTCTTTTCCAGTGCCTTTTTCCTTCCTGAGTAGGTTCTTTTGTGATTTTGGTAAATTTTTCATAAGGAAGCATATCTAGATTTACTAAATTAAAACCGAGTTCATCAGCTAGATCCTCCACACCCATCTGCATCAAGACTGACCAAGTTACTCCCATTCCAGAGCGTGCACCTAGATTAATTTCTTTTGCCCCATCTTTTTGTAAACGTGTGACGAGGGTTCTCAATGTGTCGATATGGGTTGATGCAGGATATGGATCTGCGCTGTTATAATTTGCTTTTAAAGCTATAAGCTCATCTTTTACGTCTAAATTAAATTGATCAAGAAGAGTGTTAATCCCTTCTACTCTGTTCTCAGTCTTTATTAGATATACTTTTGCCTTCATGTTCTTCCTTTCCTTCACCCTTTCTAAATGTCATAATGTAGAATTTGAAAGTTATAAGTATCGAAATCGGTAAAGCTAAGTTTGATTGTAAGGAGGCTCGCTTTTTCAAAGCATTCCTTTATAGAACCCACCGTCGACTTGAATGGCAGTTCCTGTAATATAACTTGCTTTCTCGGAAGCTAGAAATACTACCAGGTTTGCAAACTCTTTTGGGTTCCCTAAACGTTCCAAAGGAATTGAGTTAGTCCAGCTTCGTTTTGCATCTTCCTCTGATATACCTTCTCTTTCAGCCCTTGCTTTTACTATATTTTCTAAACGTTCTGTAATAGTAGCTCCAGGACAGACTGCATTAACAAGAATGTTATAAGGACCTAATTCGTTAGCTTGTGTTTTTGATAAACCTATAACGCCTGCTCGTAACGAGTTTGACAATACCAAGTTCTCTAAAGGTTGTTTCACTGAAATTGAAGTTGAGTGAATTATTCGTCCACCTCCCTGCTTCTGCATGTACGGAATCACTTCTTTGCACAATCTAACAACACTCAATAAATTCAGCTCGAATGCTTTTGTCCAATCTCCTTCAGTGAAATTCATAAACTGGCCTGGTGGTGGACCGCCAGCATTAGTGAATAGGATATCAATACGTTCGAATCTTTTTATCGTTTCTTTAACTAGATTTTTGATATCATCAGGTTTTCTCAAATCAGTAACTATAGATAAAACCTCTGCACCAGTCGTATTTCGTATTTCCTCTGCAGTCTCTTCCAAAGCAGATTTGCCTCTCGCACATATGACTACTTTGGCTCCTTCTCTTGCCAATCCAAAAGCAACAGCCTTGCCAAGCCCTTTACTTGATGCAGTCACAAGTGCAATCTTGTCTTTAAGCCCTAATTCCATAAAATAGCCACCTCTCTAGAATATATCAGACTATGACAATATATGTTAAAAAGATAAATTGTAGTGGTAATTGTATATCGGAATGTGGTGAGAATTTGAATCAAGAGAACTCTAAAGCAATAATTGATCTTGTCGACAAAAATAAACAAAAAATTGTTGATTTATTAATTGACTTAATTCGAATCCAAACCCCCGTACCCCCTGGACTCAATTATGAAAAGGCAATTGAGTTCTTATCCCCACAATTTGAATCATTTGGATTCACTTGTACAAAACATGTTATGCCAGAGAATACTTTTTTGGAGAAACAAAAATCCACTAATCAATTACTTGATGGGGCTCGCATTAATCTTCAAGCTGAAAAAAAGACTGGAAAGAAACCCGGTCTTGTTCTTTACGCACATGTTGATGTTGTTCCCGTACAGGAAGAGAGTTGGACAGTTTCTCCGTGGGAGGGTGTGATCAAAGATGAAAAAATGTATGGCAGGGGTACCTC
Organism: Promethearchaeota archaeon; assembly: GCA_048940375.1. Lineage (GTDB taxonomy): Archaea > Asgardarchaeota > Sifarchaeia > Borrarchaeales > Borrarchaeaceae > Borrarchaeum. Next base: position 1,902 of record JBHLOP010000257.1, read on the forward strand.
TGACTGTAAATCGTCAATAGCCGCAATTCTTGCTGCATTGGAAGCAATTTCAGTTTTGGAATTAGATGAAACCTTTGATCTAAATATTCTTATTACCACCGATGAAGAAGTAGGACCATATTCTGGCTTATGCTGGCTTGCTGACATGGGTGTGGTTTGGGGAGATTATTTCTTCTGTCTGGATGGAAGCTCAGATACATTAGGGATTGGTGCTAATGGGATGCTCGAATGGACGGTTGAGGTCCATGGAAAATCGGTGCATAGCGGCATTAGTTTTCTTGGGCAAAACGCGATCGAACAAACAAACCTCATCATTAACGGATTTTTAGAACTTAAGCATGAAATAGAAAAAAGAAGATCGGCTATGCCTAGTTCTCCTGAGATACAGAGTCAAACAGGAGGACGAACAAATATAAGCCCGGTATTAAATGTGACAATGATCAATGGTGGGGTTAAAGTCAATATCGTTCCAGATAAATGTGTAATCCAGGGTGACAGAAGATACATTCCAGAGGAAAATGTGGATGAAGTGATCAAAGAACTTGAAGATAAGCTCACTGAAATAAAGAGTGTACACCCAGAACTTAATTATAATCTCAAAACTCGAAAAATTTACGGTGGATATTCCACCGAATCAACACATCCTTGGGTTTCTTTTGTAAAAAGCATTATCAGCAATGTTAAAGGTGAAGAGCCCCCAATAGCTGGTGCACAGGGTAGTATTGATGTTGGATGTGTCATGGAAAAACGTAAGATACCCCAATGTGCGTTTGGTGCAGGGACGACACTTGAATCGAGAATCCATGGGCATGATGAAAATATTAGAATCAGCGATCTGCTTGATTTAACCAAGGTACTTGCAATGGTTATCACAAATAACTTCGATTAATCAGTTATGGGAAGAATCCTCTCAATTGAATTGCTTTTGCGAGGCGTTCTACTGCTTGACAATAGGCGGCGCTCCTCATAGTTATTTCTTCCTTTTTAGAGAGATGTGAAACTTCATTATACGCCTTTAATATAACAGCTTCAAGTTCTTTATTCACTTGCGCTTCTGGCCATAGATATGCTTGCGTATCTTGAACCCATTCGAAATATGAAACTATTACACCGCCAGCATTGGCTAATACATCTGGTACAACGAAGA
>JBHLOP010000258.1:0-3038 GCA_048940375.1 Promethearchaeota archaeon
GTGCTTATAATTCCAGAACCTCTTACTCTTACAAGTTCGGCATAAAGTTCGTCGTTTTCTCTTATTATTCTAACTCTGGCAAAATCTCGTCGGCCAACTTCTGATGGAATACTACGTTTGAGTATTGCCTTAATTATAGGTTTTGGATCGTATGGTGTCATTCCAAGCAAAGTTTGAAGGGTTGGTCGAACAAATACATCAAAGGATATCATTGCCGCTACTGGTGAGCCTGGGAGACCAAAAACTGGTTTATTTTCAATTATCCCAATAAGCGTAGGCGCGCCTGGTCGCATAGCTACACCTTGGACTAATAATTTACCCTTTTGTAGAATAATCTCATCTATTATATCAAATTCTCCTACAGAACTGCCCCCTGAAAACACGATGACATCTGTTTGTTCGATTGCCTTTTGAAGGATTTTTAATAATTCATCTCTGTCATCTTCTACTCTTCTAGTAAAAAAGGGGATTGAGTGAAATTGGCTTACTAAACTAGACAAAGTAGCATTATTTACATCAAATATCTTTCCGGGTTCAAGTCTCTCGCCAGGATCAATAAGTTCACTCCCAGTTGATATAATACTTACTTTTGGTTTGCAGATGACATTTATTTGATCATGTCCAGATGCTATTATGATGCCGATGTCATGAGGATGAAGAAGATGACCTTGTTTTAGGATAACTTCACCTTGTTTTACATCTTCTCCTCTACTACTAACATTTTTTCTTGGAGGATATGGCTTAATTACCTCAATATTATTTCCATGTTCTCGTGTGTCCTCGACTTTTATAACCGCATCAGTTCCTTTTGGGAGCGCTGCCCCTGTCATAATCTGAGCGGCTTCTCCAGCATTAACTTCAATATCTGGAATAGTTCCTATTTCGATTCTCCCTGTAATTTTAAGAAATACAGGGGCAGTTATACTCGCTCCAAAAGAATCTTCTGATCTAATTGCGTAGCCATCCATTGCAGAACGATCAAACATTGGTACATCATATCGAGCAACGATATCATCGACAATTACCCGATTTAAGCAGTCTTTGACATGCATTAATTCGCTTTTTAGCGGCTTAATTTCGCTTAGAACGGCATTTAGGGCTTCAGATACTGGTATAAGTTTTTTAAATCCCTTCTTCATTGAGATCCCACAGAAAATACTTCTACAAAATTAATTTCAAAAACGGACAAATTCAAATTGAAATAATTGAAATAAAAACTTTACATTGGACGCACAAAACTGAAAACTATGATATTTATGCATCAGAGATTTATAGACTTTCTCTTAAGATCCCTTTTGGAATCAATTTACCACAATCTTCTTCCATTTAAGTCCCGACTTCGAAAAACGAAGCCAGCATACTCTCGATAGAAAGGAACGCGTTGAGGGTCTTTTAGCGGAGAATTTATAAAGGGAATTATTGTAAAAACGAAACAATCTGATTTACTTCTATGGATGATGTTTACACAGAATTTGAGGAGAATGACATTAATGTCCAGCATCGAAACACTTAAAGCAATTCGAGATCTAGAGGAACAAGCACGCAAAATTATTTCAGAAGCGAACGAAAAGGCCAAAAAAATTGAAGCGGATGCCAATTCAAAGGCTAAGAATACTATTGAAGAAGCAAAAATTAATGCCGAAGGGCAAGCTGAAAAAATTCAACTGGATATTCAAAAGCAAATTGATGAAAATGTGAATGCTATTAAAAAGGAAACTGAAACTCAAGTTGCTTCGCTTAAGGAAAAAGCAAATCAAAATCTTTCTAAGGCTTTGGACCAAATTGTTAAAGATCTCCTTCACATTATTAGCCAAATGCAATAATAAGAGGAGTGATTTTTGTGAAGATAGCAGTTGTAGCGGATGAGGATACTGTTACAGGTTTAAAGCTTGCTGGAATTGATGAGGGTTACGTAGTAGGATCTCCTGAAGATGCAAAGTCCATCCTTCTTACCCTCTCTGAAAGAAAAGATATTGGTCTAATTATTACTACCGAGCAGATAGCAGATTCTGTCGCTGTTCGTTCAGTAATAGCTCAAATCACTGAAAAAGAATTTCCCATTATTGTAGAAATACAAGATAAACATGGACCAATGAAACGAGAAATCGATCCGATAAGAGCCCTGATCAAGAGGGCTGTTGGTGTAGATTTGTGAAAAAGGCGATATATCGCGTTTATTGTAATTAATTTGCGGTAAAATGCCGCTAGAATTATAGGTGATAAAACATGGCGATTGAAGGTGAAATTACTAGAGTTGCAGGCTCATTGATTGAAGCCAAGGATATGTTAGGCGTGCGCATGTACGAAGTATGTCGTGTAGGAAGCGAAGAACTTATTGGCGAAGTTATTGCCCTGAAAGGAGATGTATGCAGTATTCAGGTATATGAAGAAACTGCTGGAATCCGACCTACAGAGAAAGTTATGGCTACAGGCGGTGCGCTAAGTGTTGAGTTGGGACCTGGTTTGATCAGTCAGATCTATGACGGGATCGAACGCCCCCTACCTTCGTTGAAGGAGTTATCTGGAGATTTTATTACAAGAGGGATCATAGCTAATGCGCTTGATCGGACCAAGAAGTGGTCATTTACGCCTCAAGTGAACGTTGGGGACAATGTTACGGGCGGTGATATTCTTGGGACAGTGCCCGAAACAACTCTTGTCGAACATCGAATTATGGTTCCTCCAATGATCGCTGGGAAAATAGTTGAGATTGCTCCAGCAGGAGATTATACTATTGAGGAAGTCATTGCAGTTGTTGATACTGACACAGGACGTCAGAATTTGACTATGATGCAGAAATGGCCAGTCCGTGTTCCTCGACCTATCAAAGAAAACATTCCTGCAGTTGTACCTTTATTTACTGGACAACGAATCTTTGATACCTTCTTCCCCATGTCCAAAGGAGGCACGGGCGCCATTCCTGGAGGGTTTGGGACTGGAAAAACGGTTATGCAGCATCAACTAGCTCAATGGGCCGATACACAAGTAGTTGTCTATGTTGGTTGCGGTGAACGTGGTAATGAAATGACAGAAGTGTT
>JBHLOP010000259.1:0-3019 GCA_048940375.1 Promethearchaeota archaeon
TTTCAAATTACTGTTTTAACACGACAAATTGATAAATTACCATCATTTGAAAACTTTGAAGGCATTAGAATTTATAGATACCGCCCAAAATTGCATCCACAAGTGTCAAAGTTTTTTATAGATCCATACGGCATTAAAAAAACATCCAAACTTATTAATGAAATAACTCCAGATATTTTCCATGCACAAAGCATTCCTTTTATGTCTTTAGCTCCACTTTATGCTGCGATACAAAAAAATATTCCAGCTGTGCTTACTCTTCACAATTATTGGCCTGTCTGCTTCTTTCAGAGAAGTTATTTTGACAACCAAATATGCAACACTATTGACGAAGCTGCGTGTAAAAACTGCTTTTCGTCCTATATACCTCTAATTGGCAAATATTTTCTTACTCCGATTCTTTGGAAACTTTGGAAAAGAAGTTTAAGAATTAAACGTGAAGTTTTCGATCGAATATGTGTGATTACTACACCAAGTCATGCCCTTAAAAAATCATTAGCAAGAAACGACATTCCGTTAAGCAAGGTTTCAGTCATTCCAAATGGTATTGATCTAAACAAGTTTATTCCAGATCTTAATGCTGAGGATTTCATCACGCATTTCAAACTGGGAAAACAAAAAATTATTCTTAGCATCGGTCGCCTCACAAAAGAAAAGGGAATTAGATTTCTACTAAAAGCAATGCCTATAATTCTAAAAGAAATTGACTGTAAGCTTGTAATTGTGGGAGATGGCGAAGAAAAGCCTTTTTTAACGCAGCTTGTGAAAAAATTGAAGATTGAAAGGGATGTGATATTTGCAGGACGAATCCCATCGGCGCTAGTTCCTCAAGCATATTCAGCAGCAGATGTGGTAGTTGTTCCTTCAATCTGGCCAGATCCGTTCCCTTATGTGCCTCTGGAAGCATTAGCCATGAAAACGCCTGTAATTGCTTCGAATGTCGGTGGACTTCCCGAAGTTGTTAGACACAAAAAAAATGGGCTTCTTGTAAGACCATATAATGTTGAAGAACTTGCGAACGCGACACAAGATATCTTAAGTGATAGTCATTCTGCTCAGAAAATGGGCTTAGAGGGTAGATCGATAGTTGAGAAAGAATATACTCTGCCTCTTATGCTCGAACGTTATAAGCAATTATATTCTAGTTTGGTCAAATAATCTGTAATAACTCAAATTGACCAGAAAGTAATAGGGAAATAAACAGGGCTATAAGTCCAAATGCTATTGAGATAGGCAAGCCAGGAAGCATTTTTTTCTTTTCTAGCAGTTTCAGTGTAACCATCAAACCCCCAAGAATTCCTCCAGAAACCATCACCAAAGGAAATGATCCAAAATTCAAAAAGGTGTGGGCTGTCAACATCGAATAAAATACTAGATCTCCAAGACCAATTTCTATCTCCTCACTACTAGAATAAGTCATTGCAGGCATTTGAACCTCTTTTTCGTCACTATACTCAATTATCTGTTTGATAGGACCACGTGATACAGAAAAAATATCATATATTGAAAGACCGATCAGAAGAAGAATTGTTGACCATGTAGGCATTGCGATTCCTAAAAAAGCGCCAAGTCCGCCACCATAACCCAAGATGATGGCGTTTTGTAAATAAGGATTTGAAATATTTTTCTTAAGTAAAGCATATGCGGCGCCTAAACCAATTAGTACGCTAATAATTGCGAGAATGAAGAATAGATTTAAGCTATTAAGAATGACTAACACAGCCAATCCAAAGTAACCTGTCAACAATATCCCTCCTAAAGTCATTCCAAAGAACATGAACACATTTAAAATCTTATTATATCCACGTTTTAACAGAACAACAAGTAAACTCGCCCCAAGTAGGGCTGCAATTACATAAACAAGGGCGTTGAGACCTGCAGCCCCTAAACCTCCCTCTTGTTCTGAAAAAGGAGTTATTTCAACTTGTGTTTGTCCTAGAATAGAGATATACGCGAGAAATACCGCAAGCAAAATAGAAAATATTGTAGGGAGCATGATTTTGCCAATGGATTTCAAAGCAATTCGTCTTTCAACTGAATCATCAGTTTGTTCATTTTCAGCCATTTTTCTTTCCACATTTCTTCATTAAATGCCTTTTTTCGTAATATATTATAGAGTTTTTGTTCATGATTATTTGAAAGTAAATATAAGGATCATTCATTCATAGGTCGAAAAAGTATGAGTAAAGAGCCTTTAGGTGAGCGGAAGATTATTTCTTTAATTTATGATATTGTAGGCGATTCTTTGAGTTCTTTGCTTCCATTTAATGATGATGCGGTTGCCATTGAAATAGGAGATAAAGTATTAGTCATAAATACTGACATGTTCGTACGAAAAACAGACGCTCCTCAAAAAATGACAATGAGACAAATTGGGAAAAAGGTAATTGTAATGAATATAAGCGACCTGGCTGCAAAAGGTGCAACACCAGTTGGGTTTTTATCAGCGTTAGGTTTTCCTTCAGATTATATCAAAAATGATATCGAAGAATTGCTTCATGGTTTCAAAGAAGCATGTGCTTTGTATAGAGTGCCTTATCTCGGAGGCGATACAAACGAAGCCGATGATCTGATTATTACGGGAATAGCACTAGGAATTACAAATAAAGACGAATTAATTTCACGGGCGGGAGCTCAAGAAGGAGATCTAGTCTGTGTGACAGGCATGTTTGGAAAGACTGCCGCCGGCTTTAAAATCCTGCTTGAAAATCTTGAATGTCCTGAATATTTAAGAGATGAATTTGTTGAAACTATCTTTTATCCAAAGGCACGTCTCGATGAAGGGATTGCTTTGGCAAAATCAAGAAGTCCTACAGCAAGCATAGACTCCAGTGATGGACTGGCTTGGTCTCTTCACGAAATAGCAAAGGCTAGCAATATTGGTGTCGAGATTAACAAATTGCCAATCGATTTATCAGTAGAGGTGTTTGCAAGACTAAATCGTCTTGATCCATTTGATTTATGTTTCTACGGCGGCGAAGAATTCGAATTAATCGTTACAATACCACCAGAAAAAATT
>JBHLOP010000260.1:0-3018 GCA_048940375.1 Promethearchaeota archaeon
TCTAATCCTTCAGTTAAGAGTCCATCAAGGACATTGTAACTTGCGCAGAACACGCCAATATTTTGGGGCGTATTCTTACAAACCTGGCTAATCAAATCGACCATTTTAGAATATGTCTCAGGAGTTCGCTGCTTTAGTGCTGTAGAAACTCCTTCACAAATATAAGCACAGACGTTATCATTCGAATAAGGCGAAGGAAGTACTTCATTTAATGTATTATTTGGAAGCCCAATCTTATCAATAAATGCATTAATAGGCTGTAACGTTCCAGATGCGCAAATAGTAGCAAAAGCGGATTTTATAACAGTTTCTGTGCAATAACGTGGGTCAAGAGCTGAGATTATTAATTGTACATTTACTTTTCCTGATGATTTGTACTTTTTTAATAAATGCACAAAATCGATTCTTTCACTAGTTTCCATCCATTTTATCATAAACTCTGCAGTTCTTTTAATAAACGAACGCGGATGTTTTCCCAACTTTAACAATTGTTTTTGGATTACTTCTCCAGCTTTATTCATCCTATTGAAAAACATTTCATCTAAAGTAAGTCCAAGTTTGCTTTCTACTTGCTTAAGGAACTCCAAAGGCTCAATAAATATTTCTTCTTCATCTTTCTGAATATTTTTGAGATTTTGCTCAAGAACACTTGATAGTGCTTTTCCAAACCTTTCGATAACTTTTGAATTCCAGTTTTTAGATTCCTTAATTACTGCCCTAATGCTATATTTAGAAAGTGAATCACTCGAAATTTCGGTAGCGATATCAGGGAGATTATGAGCCTCATCTAGTATTAGGATACATTCGTGAAGTGGTCTTTCAATATATCTTAGAAAATTATCTCGAATGCTTGGATCGAAAATATACAAATAACTTAATGCTATAATGTCTACCTTTTGTATGAGCCGCTTAGCTAGTTCATAGGCGCAAATCTCTTCATTTTGGCAAATTTCAAGAAATTCTGCTCCTGTAGTTGGTTTTTCCAAAAAATAATGCTCAAGTTCTGAAATATACCAAGGCTCATTTTGTAATTTCTCAAAAGAATCGCATCTCTTTCTTTTTTTCAATTCCTTGCATAAAAGAAGAGCCGATTTTGCGTCAAGCGCATATTTTTTCACAAGTTCATTGGAACAGGTCTCGTTTCTACCTCTTATTGCGAGGCCAGTAACTTCACAATCTTTTTCTCGAATTTTCTGAATTTCCTCTAGGACACGATCTGCTTGCCTATGCGTACGGCAACAGTAAATTATGGTTCTACCTTCGCGTTTTGCTGAAAGTAATACTCCAGTTAGCATGCTAATGGTTTTTCCAAGTCCATTGGCACCCTCTACAACAAGATGTCCTCCCTCTTGTGCTACTTCATTAACAAGATTAATTAATTTGGCTTGAGAGGGTCTAAGATTCTTGTAAGGGAAGAATTCCTGCGCCTCTATTGGAATTTGATCTTTCATAATATATCCGCAATCCATCTCAGTGTTTATTGTCTTGAGAGTGTAAAAAACAAAACACTTAGCAGGTTATAGGTTTTAAGGACTATTAATTAGACTATCTAAATTAGTTTCCAATAACTCCGATAGTTGATGAATGATGAGGTCTGGTTTATATTCGTCTTCAATTTGTTGTTCATTATTTCTTTTGAACCATATGGCCTTAAGTCCGACTTTCTTCGCACCAATTACGTCACATATCAAACTATCTCCAATATGAATGACATTATTTGGGTTCATATTCATGAGATCAAGAGTATAATTAAAGATTCTCGGAAAAGGCTTAGTAAATCCATGGTCTCCTGAAACAGTTACTACTTCAAAGAAATCAGATAGTTTATTTTGTTCTAATTGTGTACGAATAAAGGGTGGATAAGTGAAATTACTGATTAATCCGAGGCGATATTTTTCTGAGAGGTTTGCTAAAACCTCCAAGGCTCCGTCAACAAGCTGAACACTTGAATTAAGAACCCCAAAATAAGTGTCAGTAGTTTCTCTAATAACTTCATTTGTTTCAGATGGCTGGATTCCTAACTCTGTAAATATTTTTTTGAGATTGCTACTATAGCTTGTTTCTATTCCTTCATCTATTCTTTTTTTCAGTACTTTCTCCCAGTGGAATGAGACTTTATTAAGGAATTCAGTAAAGCCAACCGTTAGGCCGTGTTTCACTCCAACGTCGTAAACGGCTTTCATAGCTCTCCTAGAAACATTTTTATCTTTAGGCTCAATAATTGTGTTGAAAAAATCGAATGTTAATCCGTCGTCTGGATCCATGAAAGTCTTGTTGTCCCCCTATCCTAATAAAAATTGTCTTTATTATATGCATTACAAAAAAATTGAAGGATTGCAGATTCTTGAGTCATCAAAAAATTACCAAATCAATGCTCCAGGAATATTATTCTAATTATTTTGATGTTACTCCTCTTATCAATATCATAGGATTAACAACTTTTCGACGCAGAGAATTTGGATTTGATCTTGGTGATGTTTTTGTCAGAAATCTCTCCTTCGATACACCCCGAAAACTAGTAAATTATATGAGTCGTCAAGGTGTCTTTCAAGCATATGTTGGAGCAGTATATTCTAAAAGCCCATCAAAACAACATACAATTCAAAAACTACAATGGGAGTCGAGAGAATTAGTTTTTGATATTGATCTGGATGAATATGACCTAGTGAGACACTGCAATTGCAAGGGGGAAAAAACCTTTTGTGATGAATGCTGGACACTTGCGCGAGACGCCATGCTTTTTTTAGATTCCACTTTGAGGGAAGATTTTGGCTTCAAAGATCTAATCTGGATTTTTTCAGGTCGAAGAGGAGTTCACTGCTGGGTTTGTGATGAAACTGCAGAAACGTTGGATCAAATACAGCGAAGTAGTATAATTAATTATCTAACATTAATCCGAGAAGGAGGCACGACACCACATATAGATGCTCTTCCAAAGTATTCTAAGTCGTTGAAAGAAAGAATATTCACGTTATTATCTAGATCCTATTTCCAGAATTCCACATTGCCAGATTTAAT
>JBHLOP010000261.1:0-3007 GCA_048940375.1 Promethearchaeota archaeon
AGTGTGTTTCTTGAAAGTTTCAAACTCACATCCTCACCTGAGCTCTATAGTCTCTATATAGAGTATGCTGAATATCTTGAAACAGTAGAATGTCCAGTTCTTGCTTCCGACGCATATTTCAAAGCATTAGGGATTTGTGTGGAAGAACAAATGCAAAACGAAATAGATAGTTGCTATTTCCATTTGATGAAATCTCTTGGAAATATTCGTGGTATGCTTGGCATATTAAGATGGCTTCCGTTTCTCTCACCGAAATCTTTGTTTACGCCGCACAATTTTGTCAAACTTCATATTTTGTTTAAAGCAACAAGTCTATTTCGTAATATTCGAAAAAGAAAAGAACTAAAATATATCCGCTCGCGATGGATTGCTGAAACTAGCAGAAGAACTGCAACAGATTTAATCCAACCAGAAGTTGTAACGTCAGTAAAAAGCAAAAACTATTCCAAGGCACTCGCACAAATGGATCGAGCCATATCGTTATTAGAGTATGCACAAAAGATATATACACAAATTAAAATGTCAAAAGAAGCTGAAAGTGTTTCATTTGTTCTTTCCACATTCATGGATAAAAAGAATGAATTAATCGAAATGAGTGCAAGGTTCAACAACACTGTTACCAGTTAGTTACCACCAGTCACTTTTTACGCGTTCCTTCCACTCTACTGCTTTTTCTACCTCAAAAAGCCGTTCTTCCAGCATCATTGTACCGAGTTTGAGGAACAATTCCTCCACATTTTGATTGGTCTTGGCAGACGTCTCATAAAATGGAACAATTCTATTATGCTGATCCGAAATATTTCCTGCCAAAGATTCACCATCCTTTGCAGGCACCGCCCTCACCATATCTAGGTCGCATTTGTTCCCAACGAGTATCATAGGTATAGATTGATCGATATTATTCACAAGGTCGCCTATCCATCCCGAGATATTCTTCAAAGACTCAGTACGAGTTATATCATAAACAAGAATTGCACCGTGAGCACCACGATAGTATGCCGATTGGAGAAAACGAAAACGTTCTTGACCTGCAGTATCCCAGATTTGCATTGTAATTTCTTTTCCTTCAATTGTATAAGATTTCGTTCCAAATTCAACGCCGATAGTTGAAATGTAGGCTCTATCAAACTTGCCATAGCAGGTTCTGATTGTTATACTTGATTTCCCAACTGCACCGTCCCCAATAACGACGACCTTAAAGACATTTTTTTTCATCTTTATGCCACCTTATTGGAACATATTAAAGATGTGTAACAGTACCACCATAAGAAGTGTGTTTAATCCTTATTCAATATTTTGATAAAATTACAGTATCTAATTGATGGCTAATAATTTGTAGAGCAAATAATAATAATTAGTTTTTAGACTTTACCACCAGTCATTTTTTGCGCGTTCCTTCCACTCTACTGCTTTTTCTACCTCAAAAAGCCGTTCATCGAGCATCATTTTACCTAATCTTAAGAAAATTTCTTCAACATTTTGGTTTGTCTTTGCTGATGCTTCAAAAAATGGAATATCCTGCTGATAGTGTTCAGAAAGATGTTTCGCTAAGTGCTCCCCTTCGTCTACATCAACAGATCTTATATCATCTAAATCACACTTGTTCCCTACAATTATAGTCGGGATGGAAGTACCTACATTTCCGACTAGATAACCCAACCAAATAGGAATCCTCTCAAAAGATTGTCTTCTAGTCACATCGTAAACAACCAAAGCGCCATGTGCGCCACTATAATATGCTGGCTGGAGAAAACGAAATCGTTCTTGTCCTGCAGTATCCCAGATCTGCATCTTGATTTTTTGTCCCATGATCATACATAGCTTCATTCCAAACTCAACGCCAATAGTCATTAAATACTCCCCGTCAAATTGACCATGGCATATTCTCACTGTTATGCTTGTTTTTCCGACTGCACCGTCTCCAATAACAACAACCTTGAAAAGATTTTGTTTCGCCATTATTTCACCATTTTGTAAATTTCTGATTTTCTAAAATTACCACCAAGTGCCTTCTGCGCGTTCTTGCCATTCGGCAGCATTTTTAAATTCAATAAAACGTTCTTCTAACATCAATGAACCAAGTTTAACGAATAACTCCTCTACATTCTGATTGGTCTTAGCAGACGCTTCAAAGAAGGGAATAACTCTTTTATACTCAGTTGAAAGTTTTTCTGCTAAGAGTTTACCTTCCTCAAATGTGACCACTCTCAGACTGTCTAAATCACACTTATTTCCCACGAGAATTGTTGGAATTGTATCATTAATTGTACTCAGAAGATTGTCCATCCATGAAGGAATTTTTTCAAAAGATTCCTTGCGAGTTATATCGTACACAAGAAGTGCGCCATGTGCCCCTCGATAATATGCTGGCTGGAGAAAACGAAATCGTTCTTGTCCTGCAGTATCCCAGACTTGCATTCTAATCTCGTCATTCTCAATTGTACAATCCTTTGTTCCAAACTCGACACCAATGGTCATTAAATACTCTCCGTCAAATTGACCATGGCAAGTTCTTACTGTTATACTTGTTTTTCCGACTGCACCATCTCCAATAACAACAACCTTGAAAAGCCTATCATTCATTTCTTAGACCACCATACTAAATACATACATTCTGAACCAATAATCTACTTTTTCTTGAAAATTGTCAAGTTTATATCTATTCCTTTGATCCCTTATTTTTTGATGATCAGAGTTATTCCCATGATTCGAGCATTTTGTTAATACTTAATATTTCTGGTAAATTTCTTCCCAATTATAGAACAAAGAAATTCTCATTTCTTTAATAGATGTAATTTAATTTCAAAATAATTTACTGAGTTAAGTTATAATCCAACCGAGTTTTCATAGATCATTTCCACTCATCCCATAGTCTAGAAAAAATACTTGCTAATGAGATGAGGTCCTGTTTATTGTGATCAACAATAGGAATTAAAGGTCCTGGATTTTCAGTTTTTAAATATGTATCATAAAAATCTGGAATTAGAGAATTGGGGACATCATCATC
>JBHLOP010000262.1:0-2990 GCA_048940375.1 Promethearchaeota archaeon
GATTTAAAGCCGTATATTCCGCATTTGACAGGATCTTCTCCCATAAGATTTTTACTATACTGAAAGGCCCTAAATCGACATCCACCTCTGCAATCAGCGAGATGTGGACAATCTAACTCACGGCAATTTAGAGCATCGAGTCCCCAGATCCAACTATCCTTGATTTTTTCCCAACAGGAAGCAAGAGGATCTGTATAGATGTTACCAACTGGTTGATCTGCAAAAAAACCGCATTTTGCAACGTCGCCGTTACTCATTATGGCAGCCAAATGCGCCCCACATGCATAGATGTTTGAGCTATCCTCGAAAGTATAGCCCCAACCATATTCCTTCAAGGCCTTTGCAGCGTCTTCTACTGACGCTTGAAGTTCTAAATTATCTAAAAAATCTCCTGAGGGCGATGGAGCGTCTAACATCCAACTTTCTATATTCATATCTTTGAGCATTTGTTCAAGCGCTGGTAATTCGTCGATATTCTCTTTATGAACCATGGTTGCTACGCTTACCCGAATACCAAATGACTGTAACGTTTTAATTGCTGCAATAGATCTTTCAAACGCCCCTTTCATATCTCGAAAACGATCATGGCTTTTAATTCCATCAATGCTTATCTGGACTTCATGTACAAGATCTTTTAGGCGTTCTGCAGTCTGTTTATCAATTAGCAAACCATTTGATAGAAGAATCCTCCGTATTTTATAGTTTCTAATATTTTCTAAGAATTCATAGATCTTTGAATGAAGGAGTGGTTCTCCACCAGATATGAGAAGTTTCAATCCTTGCATTTGATCGAATTGCCGAACTATTTCAAGTAGAATCTGCAGGTCTAGCTCGATTGGAGCACTTTTGTCAAGATAACAATGAAGACATTTTAAGTTACATTTCGTAGTAACATGCAGCAGTATTGTTCGTAAACTTGGGAGATTAGACTGCTCTATGGAGTAAAAAGGGACTTCTGACGTTTTTTCTTCCTTAAACTCGATCAGTCCTTCCTTTTTTAATTCCTCAAGAAATCCTAAGAACTCTTCTCTGGAATCGGCAATTTGACTTAAAAGTTGGTCGAGTGAAGAATAGCCCGTAAAATATCTTACCCATTGATATTCATCGTTTTCTAATTCATAAAGTTCATCATTAACAAAATTATATAGTACAGGATTTTCTAATACTCGAAGGACTACATGATTTGCAAGTTTAGGATACATTTGATCTTTCCTTTGCCCATATTTTTTGTTTCCTTATTATCTTTGAATTTGTGGGATATTTAAAATTATTTTTTCAAGCAGTTGAAAAAAACATTGATATGAAATACCTACAGTGCTCTTTTCGATCAAAAATGCGTGGTTCTTATATAGCGGACGGAAAAAGAATAGTTGATACTAAGATATCGCAAGGGAAAAGGGATGTCTGCAGGTGGGCGCGCTTTCCTTCAAAACTCTTTTTCACCCCCTTTTCCCTTATGGATACTGGATAGAACGGAGCTAATATAACTCCTTTTCAAAAGTTTTCCATGCAAAGAATCCAATAAATGAAATGATAAAAACTATTAAGGCCCCCCATAAAAAGACCGTCTCTAGTGACGAATACAATACGACAAGTCCTAGAAGAACTGGACCTGTAGTTTGCCCAATACGGATCCCAGAATAAATTATGGCCGACAGAACTCCTCGAAATTCCATTGGACCAAGTCTTGTCGCTAATGTTAGTAGTAAAGGCAAAATTAAACCAAAACCAAATCCAAATATTATTACGGGTATGATTACGATCAGTACATGATCAACTATTGGGATTAAAACTAGACCAATTCCTTCAAAGAAGAATCCAAGTGTTAAAACAGCACGGGAAGGCAGATGTTTCTCAATTTTATCAGCCTGACTTGCAGTAGCTGCCATTGTGAATGACAAAAGGGATGCAAGAATACCTATCTGAAATGAATTCAATCCAAATTTCATGTCAAGTAGAAGAGTAAAATATGTATAAATTGCGCCATATAACACAATAAACGCAATTACTGCTGTTAAAAATAAGATTATGCTTTGGGGTTTCTTGAGATACTTAAGAAATTCATTGAAATAACCAGAAGTAGAGGATGTATGAGAAACTGCTGGATTTTCTAGCAGAAAGAGAGCTAAAACACCCACAACCACTCCTAAAAGCAATAATAGAAAAGTGTAATTCCATCCGATTAGGGCGATAGCACCACCAATAAGGGGAAAACTCCCTGTACCAACATTCAATACACTTGTATTAACTCCCATGACCCTTACACGGGAAGAACCAGCGTAAAAATCGCCTATGAGGATTATAGCTAAAATAGTTAAACCCGAACCGCCTACACCTTGAATAAATCTTAATATGAGTAATTGTGTGAAATCTCTAGCAAAAAAACTTAGACCTCCAGCGCTACCGAATAAAAAAAGACATGGTATTACAACTTGTTTTCTGCCAAAATTATCGCTTAGAACTCCCATAACTGGCGCCAAAAAAATGCCGGGCAGAGTAAATGCTGTTATTAAAAGTCCAATGGATATTAGCGATACGTTTAACTCTTGAGCTATTTTTGGTAGCGCAGGGATAACTGCACTGTTGCCAACTATTCCACAGAGGCTAATACCGAAGATTAGGTAGAGAGTTCTATGAGAAGGCAAAAGTCTCACGACAATCAAATTTGATGGAGATAGAGCAAACTTGTGAGTGCTTTTTTATAAGCACTGTAGATTGATGATATTTAATATTGTTTGAACAATTGAGTGAATTGCCAAAAGAAAGATAAATCTTATAAAAAGGTTTGGGGAGCATCTTTAAATACGTCTATTTCCTGAACCTTAAAGTTAACAGCGAAACGGCTTGATGCAAAGATGTGGTATACCTTAATGCCCATATAACCATGTGTATAGTTCAGCTCTTCGAGTGCGATCTTTGAAGGTAGTTGCTGCACCTGTTTCTCTGTTGACGTAAAGCTCATCGAGGTCAACTTCACCTGTTATTACC
Source organism: Promethearchaeota archaeon (assembly GCA_048940375.1). GTDB lineage: Archaea > Asgardarchaeota > Sifarchaeia > Borrarchaeales > Borrarchaeaceae > Borrarchaeum. The sequence goes on from JBHLOP010000262.1 coordinate 2,989, forward strand.
AT